>JADZDL010000367.1 GCA_020851075.1 Planctomycetota bacterium
CCCAGCGCGCTGACCGACTTGATCGAGAGCAACGGGCCCTCGAACGTCGCCATGCCGTAGAACGTGACGCCGGCGACGAAGAACTTCAGGACCGGATCGGTGCGGACCTTGTGCCACGCACCGCGCAGCGTCAACAGGCCGTTCAACATGCCGCCCCACGACGGCGCCCACAGCATCAGGCTGAACACCATGCCCAGCGACTGCGCCCAGTCCGGCAGCGCGGTGTTGAGCAGGTGGTGCGGGCCAGCCCAGATGTAGATGAACACCAGGGCCCAGAAGTGCACGATCGACAGCCGGTAGCTGAATACCGGCCGATCTGCCGCCTTCGGCAGGAAGTAGTACATGATCCCGAGGATCGGCGTCGTCAGGAAGAACGCGACGGCGTTGTGGCCGTACCACCACTGCGTCAAGGCATCCTGCGCACCCGCAAACACGCCGTAGCTCTTCGTCATCGTGACCGGCAGCGCCAGGTTGTTCACGATGTAGAGCACGGCGATCGTGAGGATCGTCGAGATGTAGAACCAGAGCGAAACGTAGAGGCTCTTCTCGTTGCGGATAGCGAGCGTCCAGAAGAAGTTCACCGCGAACGCAACCCAGACCAGCACGACGAGAATGTCGAGTGGCCATTCGAGCTCCGCGTATTCCTTCGACTGCGTGATGCCGAGCGGCAGCGTCACCGCGGCGCCGAGGATGATGAGCTGCCATCCCCACAGGTGCACGCTGCCGAGCAGGTCCGACGCCATGCGCGTCTTCAGCAGGCGTTGTGTGCTGTAGTAGATACCCGCAAACATCATGTTGCCGACGAGGGCAAAGATGACCGCGTTGGTGTGCAACGGGCGCAGGCGGCTGAAGGTCAGGAATGGCAGGTCGGCGTTGAGGGCCGGAAAGCTCAGCTGCAGGGCAATCACGAGCCCTACGAGCAAGCCAATCAGGCCCCAGCCGACGCTGGCCCATACGAACCCGCGGACGAGGGCGTCGTTGTAGACGACGCGGCGGGTCTCAGTGACGGTCGCAGTGTGCATGACGTCTTTACCTAGACAAGGGGAGAGGATGAGTTCGGGCCTTCGGGACGTTCCACGGTGTCGTCCTCAAGAGGCATGAGACAGATGCGATCGGAGTCGTGGCAGTCGCCTTGCCTGGCGGAGAACACGAACATCACGATCGAGCCCAGAACGAGCGCGAGACTGCAGAGAAGAAGCAGGGGCACAACGGTCATGAAGCCCTCCGTTTGCGCTGGAAACGCGCACTGGTGTGCAGGACGAGTGCGGCGGAACTGATCGGCATGAGCACCGCGCAGAGCACGGGCGTCATCATCGCCGAGAAGCACAGCACCAACGTCGTTGCGTTGTAGAAGAGCGCCATGGCGAGATTGCCGCGTACGACCCTGGCGTGAAGGTCGGCGACTTCGAAGACGGACAGTACGGCGCCGGCCTGCGCGCCGCGGAAGCAGAAGTCGGCGCGAGCTGGCAGTACGGGGCGATCCATCGCGGGAGTACCGGCACAGAACGCGGCCGCGAATGCCGGCGCGTCGTTGATGCCGTCGCCGACCATCATGAGATCGTCATGGTCGAGCGCCTCGACCACCTCGGCCTTGTCGGACGGCGACATCGCACCACGCGCAAACTGCTCGGGGATGCCAAGCACCGTTGCCGCGCGCGCCACGCGCTGCGGCTGATCACCGGACAGCAGATGCACTTCGAGACCGCGTTGCTGCAGGCTCGCGACCTCCTGGGCCGCACCGGAGCGGAAATCCTCATCGAGCGCAAACCGCGCGATCTGCACGCCATCGCGCGTAAGGACGCATTCGCGCCGGCCTTCGGGATCGCGTTCCCCACCGGCGAACTCCGCGCCCCCAAGTCGGTAATGCACTCCATCGCGAGTGCATTCGAGGCCCTTGCCCGCCACCTCGCGCACGAGGAGAGCCGCCTGGAAAGGCGCTGCTGGCAAAGCCTGGAGCACAGCTTGACTGACCGGGTGGTTGCTGCCCGCCACCATCGTCGCGAGCACCGGCAAATCCGCTGGCGCTGGCAACTGCACCGCGGTGGCGCGCAAGCCACCAAACGTGACCGTGCCCGTCTTGTCGAACACGACCTGGCGCACACAGCGCGCTTTGTCGAGCAGGCTGCGTGTGCGCACGAACACACCGCGCCGGCGCAACAGCGCGAGCGACAGATGGAACGCCAACGGGGTCGCAATGCCCATCGCGCACGGGCACGTGATGACGAGCACGGAAATCGCCACCGGCAAGGCGCGACTCGGATCAAGCCAGGCCCACAGGCCACCCGCCGCCGTGGCGGCGACGAGAACTCCAATCGCGTAACACCGATTCAGCAGGTTCCAGAAGCGCACGCGGCCTCGCGTATCTTCGCGGTCCATCGGCTCCTGGCTCAGCAACTCGGCGAGGCCCGAGCCTTCGTAGTCCGCAGTGACGATCGCGCGCACGGCTTGTTGCCCGCTGTGGAACGCACCCGCCGGCACTTCCTCGCCGTGGGCAAACGCGCGGGGCTCGCTCTCCCCAGAGATCCAATCGAGCGAGAAGTTCGCTTCGCGTCCACCATCGGCCAAAGCGATACGCACTGGCACGAGATCGCCGGGTGCCAACAGCAGTTCATCACCCTTCTGCAGCTTCTTGATGGGGCACGATTCGATCACCCCAGCGACGATGCGACGCGCGCGCATGTGCTCCGCGCCATCGTCCGCGAGCACCACATCGCGGCTCTGCGCCAGCGTTCGTTGCTGCAGGAATCGTCCACCAAGCATGAACGCGATGAAGATCGCCACGGTGTCGAAGTACGTCGCTCCACCGGTGAGTTGCCCGTACACCGAACCCGCCCACGCGAGCAGCAAGCCGAGCGAAATCGGCAAGTCCATGTGCACGACCCCGGCACGCAGGCCGGAGATCGCGGCGCGGAAGAACACCGGGCCACCGACGATCACGCTCAAGGTACCAAGGCCCATGAGCACCCAGTCGAACAGCGAACGAAGCGCGCCATTCCCACTGACGTCGCCAACACCGCCAGTGGCGGCATCGAGCCCAAAGTAGAGACTGATCGCGAGGATCATCGCGTTCATCGCGATGGCGACACAGACGCCGAGCCGGATCAACAAGCCGGTGTCGCGCGCGGGTCGACGACTCGCCGGCGCGATCGCGTAACCGAAACGTGCAGCGGCCGCGAGGAACGATGCCGCCGCCGCACTGCCACGCTGGTACACCAAGGTCGCTCGCCCGATGCTCGGGTCGATGCGCACGTCCCGCGCACCCGGCTGACGCTTCCACACCGTCTGCAACAACCAGACGCACGCCGCGCACCGAATGCCCTGCACATCGAGAACGAGACGCGTGGTCTCGGCGCTCGCACCCGGCTTCTCGAGTTCCAGCTTCTCGAGTTCCGGCAGCCAATCGAACGACGCCGCGCGCGGCACCCCGCCTACCGCCCCGGACGCCTGCCCACCCAGGTCGTAGAAGCGCAGCAGGCCTTCGTCCGCCAGCAACGTGTGCACTGCTTCGCAGCCAGCGCAGCAGTAGCCGCGGCTACGCCATTCGCCGGGCACTGGTAGGCCACAGTGCTTACATGAGGTGTTTCCCATCGCGTCCTGCGGCGCGACATCCTGAGAATTCAGGATGCGCGACGACCGTTCCATCGCAGAGACTTCTGGTCGCAGCCTCATGTTCGCAGCAATGACACCCTGGTTCGAGAGTTTCGTTTTTGGTGCAGCCAACTCGCTGCACTGCGCCTGCATGTGCGGTCCGCTGGCTCTCGCGTTTCACGGCGGGACTAAGGGCGCATTCTCGTACCACGTCGGGCGCGCCGCCGCGTATGGGACGATAGGCGTAGGACTCGGGGGGCTTGGCTCCGCACTTGGCTCCCGCGAACTGGGCACCCCCACGGCCTGGGTCGCGTTTGTGCTCGCCGCAGGCCTCGTGTTCCTGGCCCTGATCGGCGAACGCGGCGCCCTCAAGATCCCCGGGCTTGGCGGCCTGCTCCAGTCGGTGATGAAGCGTTCGCGGTCGCTCTCGCCCACGGCCCGCGCGCTCATGATGGGCCTCGCCACGCCGCTGTTGCCCTGCGGCCTGCTGTGGTCCGCGTGCGCAGGTGCCGCCGTGGCAGGTTCGCCGCTGGCCGGCGGCACCGTCATGCTCGGCTTCGCGCTGGGCTCGCTGCCCCTTCTACTCCTGGCACAAACCCAAGCCGGGCGCCTCGCGAAGCGCTTTGGCCCCAAGACCCTGATGTGGGTACAACGCGGCTCCATGCTGCTGGCGGCGGGCCTCCTGGTCTGGCGCGGGGTTCTCGCGATGCAGGGCGAAAGCTGCTGCCACTGAGTCCAGTCGCCAATTTCTGCGTGGCAACCTTTCGTTATCCCTGGAACCCAGCCGATCGCAGGAACATGTTCCCTCAGGGACAACCATGCCGGTAACCGTTCGACTGGTGTCATGGAACGTGCACAAGTGCGTCGGCGGTCTCGACCGCCGCTACGACCCGGAGCGCATCGTCGCCGTGCTCGCCGCCGAAGCCCCAGACATCGTGCTGCTGCAGGAAGTCGCGCAGAACGGACGCTGGTATTCACACGATCGCCAGGTCGACCTGCTCGGCGACGCCCTGGGCCTGCCTCATCGCAGCTACTTCGTGAACGTTCGCTTCGGGCCGCGCCGAGGTGAATACGGCAACGCCATCTTGAGCCGCATGCCGATCACGTCGTCCGAGAACCTCGACGTGACCCTGGAGCGGCGCAAGGCCCGATCGGTGTTGCACGCCGAACTGCGCATTCCGACTCCAGGGGGCGGCTCACGGACCTTGCACCTGTTCAACCTCCACCTCGGCCTCGGCGAAGCCGAACGCCGCGAGCAGCTGCGCCGTTTCTTGTTGTCCAAGAACCTGCATCACATCCAGGCACGCACGCCAACGCTCATCGCCGGCGACTTCAACGATGTGTGGGGAACGCTCGGCAAACGCATTCTCGTGCCGGCTGGCTTTGCTGGCCCGATGCGTCCGATTCGCACGTTCCCCGCTTGGGCGCCCGTGCGCGCACTCGATTCGCTGTATGTGCGTGGCGACCTGGAAGTGCTCGACCTCTCCCGGTTGCGCAGCAAGCTTTCCAGAATGGCATCCGACCACCTGCCACTGCGCGCGACCCTGCGCGTTCACCCGTCGGTCTCCAGCTAACGCCTGCGCACAACTGCCGGCCAAACTGCCCACTAAGGCTTCCAGCGCCACAACGGAGCCCGCCTACGGTGTCCTCCATGCGCAGGCACCTCCTCGTCGCGAGCGCGGGCGCGCTCCTTCTCGCCACGTGCACCCAGCTGCAGCCAGCCCGGCCAATTCCGCCGCGCAGCCGCGGTGCCGAACTCTACGAACGGCACTGCGCCGTCTGTCACGGCCTCGATGGCAGGGCGGACACCACCGTCGCCGAGCTATTGCGACCACGCCCCAATTCGTTCGAGCAGGGCTTGTTCAAGCTCGTCAGCACGACGAACGGCATGCCAACCGAAGAGGACCTCGTGCAGACGCTGCGCCGCGGCATGCCGGGCTCGGCGATGATGTCGTGGGGCTGGCTGCCAGACCCTGACCTGCAAGCGCTCGCGCACGAAGTGCGCAACCTCGCCGTGCGCGGTCGCGCCGAGTCGATCCACCGAACGGCCACGATCACGCAACAAGCCCTCTCGCTCGACGAGGCCACTGCGATCGCCGAGCGGGAGCTGTTGCCGGGACCAACCGTCGACGCCGGGAGCCCGATCGAGATCACGCCGACGACGCTCGACGAGGGAGAGCGGCTCTACCGACAACACTGCGCGAGCTGCCACGGCAACGATGGGCGCGGCCTACCCGCGCTGCAAAGCTGGCCAACGGACGGCACCTGGCTGTGGCCGCGCGACTTCACCTCGGGCTACCTGCGCGGGGCGGCCGATCATCGCGCACTCGCGTTCCGCATCCGAGCCGGCATGCCAGGTTCGCACATGCCACCCACCGCGCTCTCGACCAGCGAGACCAACGCCCTGGTCGGCTACGTAAAGAGCCTGATCCCCGACAGCGCGGGGGATCGTCACGTGCAATGGCGGCACACGGTCCGGGTCGCTCGCCTGCCACAACTGCCAACGGCCACCGATGCGGCGGCGTTCGCGCAACTCGATGGGATCCGGCTACCAGCGTCGCCGCTGTGGTGGCGCGCCGAGGCCTGCAGCGAAGTCACACTGCGGGCCGCGCACGACGGGCGCGAGTTGCTGATCCAACTCGAATGGGCCGATGCCACGCGCGATGACCAGGTTCGCCCGGGCGCGCGTTTGGGCGATGGCATCGCGCTGCAGTTCGCGCGCGAACAGGATCCCCCGCTGTTTGCGATGGGCAGCCGGGCGCTCCCAGTCAACGTCTGGCGCTGGCATGCCTACGACCCCAAGGAGACCGCGGGCATGGCGGACCTCTTTGGCTCCACGCACCAGGGACTCGACGTGCCGACCAACCTGCAACCCAAGCCCCGCAGCGAGTCGATCGAACTCGGCGGCATTCCAAGCGTTGCCACCGAGACCGGTGCTGGGCTACCACTCACCGTCACGACGACGTGGCAGGACGGTCACTGGCGTGCGACATTCCGGCGTTCGCTAGCCGCGCGCAGCAACCGCGAAGTCGATCTCGCCGCGCCAGGTCCCGTGCTATTCGCCACCGCGGTCTGGAACGGCAGCCTCGACCAGCATGCGGGATCGAAGTCGATCACGACCTGGCACGTGCTCGAACTCGAACGGTAGGCACTGCGGGCGGGCGCGGCACGCCGCCGCGCCCACCCACAAGCATCACACTCAGCTCGCCGCCGGTTCCTGCGCCTTGCCTTCGATCTTCAGCGCGCCACCTTCCATCCCGATCGTCACCGTGCTGCCGTCCGGGATCTCGCCGGCGATGAGTTTGCGGCCGATCTTCGTCTCGAGTTCGCGCTGCAAGAAGCGCTTCAGCGGCCGCGCCCCGTAGACCGGGTCGTAACCCTGCAGCCCGAGGAACGTCTTCGCCTCGTCGCTGACTTCGATCGAGATGCGTCGATCGGCCAATCGTGCACGCAGGCTCACGAGCAGCAGATCCACGATGCGGCGGATCTCGCCGGTCTGCAGTGGCTTGAACAGCACGATGTCGTCGATGCGGTTCAGCAATTCGGGCCGGAAGTGACGCCGCAGCTCGGCCATGACCTGGTCGCGTGCCGCATCGCGAATCGTGCCGTCCTTGGTGATGCCGTCGAGCAGGATCGGTGCACCGATGTTGGACGTGAGGATGATCACGGTGTTCTTGAAGTCCACCGTGCGCCCCTGACTGTCCGTCACGCGACCATCGTCGAGGATCTGCAGCAGCACCGAGAACACGTCCGGGTGCGCCTTCTCGATCTCGTCAAACAAGACCACCGAGTACGGCTTGCGCCGCACGGCCTCGGTGAGCTGACCACCTTCGTCGTAGCCGACGTAACCAGGCGGCGCCCCGATGAGGCGCGACACCGCGTGCTTCTCCATGTACTCCGACATGTCGATGCGCACGAGGTTGTCTTCGCTGTCGAACAGCGCCGCGGCGAGGGTCTTCGCGAGTTCGGTCTTGCCGACGCCCGTCGGCCCGAGGAACAGGAAACTGCCGATCGGGCGCTTTGGATCCTTGATGCCCGAACGCGCGCGGATCACGGCATCGGCGACCGCCTGCACGGCTTCGTCCTGGCCGATCACCCGCTCGTGCAGGATCGAGTCCAGCTTCAGCAGCTTCTCGCGTTCGCCTTCAATGAGCCGCGTCACCGGAATGCCGGTCCAGCGCGCCACGATCTGCGCGATCTCGTCACCCGTCACTTCTTCGCGCAGCAACTTGTCGCCACCCGTGCCAGCCGCGATGCGCGCCTCTTCGAGCGCGAGCGCCTTTTCGGCATCGGGAATCGCACCGTACTTGAGCTCGGCCGCCTTGTTCATGTCGTAGCGCCGCTCGGCCTCCTGCTGCTCGCGCCGCAGGGTTTCCAGCTTCTCGCGCATGGTGCGAACCTTGCCGATCGCGCCCTTCTCGGCTTCGTATTGGGCACGCATCGTGTCGGATTTGCCGCGCAGCTCCTGCAGCTCCTTCTTGAGCTCGTGCAGGCGCGCCTTGCTCGCCGCGTCCTTCTCCTTGCTGAGCGCGGCCTCCTCGATCTCGAGCTGCATGACGCGCCGGCTCACCGTGTCGAGTTCGGTCGGCAACGAGTCGATCTCGGTGCGAATCATCGCGCACGCTTCGTCGACCAGATCGATCGCCTTGTCCGGCAGGAAACGATCCGTGATGTAGCGGTGCGACAGGGTCGCCGCGTTGACGAGCGCAGCGTCCTGGATCTTCACGCCGTGATGCACTTCGAAGCGCTCCTTGAGGCCGCGCAGGATCGACACGGTGTCTTCGACCGTCGGCTGGTCGACGACCACGGGCTGGAAGCGCCGTTCGAGCGCCGCATCCTTCTCGATGTACTTGCGATACTCATCGAGCGTCGTGGCGCCGATGCAGTGCAGTTCTCCGCGCGCGAGCATGGGCTTGAGCATGTTGCCCGCATCCATCGCGCCATCGGCCTTGCCCGCTCCGACGATCGTGTGCAGTTCGTCGATGAACAAGAGGATGCGCCCCTCACTGTTCTTGATCTCGGTGAGCACAGCCTTCAGCCGCTCCTCGAACTCGCCGCGGTACTTGGCGCCGGCGATGAGGCTTCCCATGTCGAGCGCAAACACCGTCTTGTCCTTGAGCCCTTCGGGGACGTCGCCGCGCACGATGCGCTGGGCCAGCCCTTCGGCGATGGCAGTCTTGCCGACACCAGGTTCGCCAATCAGAACGGGGTTGTTCTTGGTCTTGCGCGACAGGATGCGGATCACGCGGCGGATCTCCTCATCGCGCCCGATCACCGGATCCATCTTGCCCTGCTTGGCCATCTGCACGAGGTCGCGGCCGTACCGTTCGAGCGCTTCGTAGGTGACTTCGGGGTTGGCGCTCTGCACCCGCTGGTTGCCGCGCACTTCCTTGAGCGCGTTCAAGAACCGCGCTTCGTCGATCGCGAACGTCTTGATGACGTCGCGCAGACCACCCTTCGCTCCGGCGAGGATCGCGAGGAACAGGTGCTCGACCGAGACATACTCGTCCCGCATCTTGCTGGCCTGCTGCTCGGCCGCGGTCATCACCTGGGCGAGTTCCTGCGTGAGGAAGATCTTGTCCGCCGCGAACCCGGGCCCCGACATGCGCGGCAGCTTGCGCAGCTCCGCTTCGACCGCTCCTTGCACGACGTCGTGCGGCACCTGCATGCGTTCGAGCAGGCGAGCGATGAGCCCGTCCTTGGGTTCGATGAGACCAAGGAAGAGGTGCGCGATGTCGACCTGCTGATGACCGAACGTCACCGCCTTGGTCTGGGCGAGCTGCAGGGCTTCTTGCGACTTCTGGGTCAGTTTCTGGGCGTCCATGCGTGTTCCTCCGAGAGCTGGTAGCGATCCGATGAGGTGCCGCGCAGAGCAGAATGCGTGCCGCGCCAACGGATGCCATTAGCCATTGTGCGACAGAGGTTTGCGGCGTTGTCCGCAGTCTTGTCCGCGCCTCGGATTGCGCCATTTTGACACATCGCCGCAACAGGCTGTCACAATGGCACTTCGGCATCGACACTCAAGCACGGGCTGCCGCTCGCGACCACGGATGGCGCTCGCGAAGGCGGCCGAAGCCGCCGGAGTGGCGCATTGTCGCGGCTGACGCGGGGATCAGCTCAGACGCGAATCTCGCTGCCGAGCTCGGTGCCGGACACGCTGGCTAGTCGCGGCCCCACTTCATCACGTACGAACGCATCGACCTGTTCGGCGGCACGCCCGACGAAGCGCATCGGATCCAACAGGCTCGGCAACGACGCCTTGATCGGCGCAAACGCCGGATCGTCGGCGATCAGCTGCATGAGCGGGTTGTCGCGACCTTCGGCCTTCACCGCATAGGCGGCCGCCCGGCTGTGCACGCGCACCCGTTCGTGCAGATCCTGGCGATCGCCGCCCGCCGACACGCCGGCCATGAGGATCTCCTCGGTAGCCAGGAACGGCAGCTGCTCGCGCAGTTTCTTCTCGATGACCTTCGGGTAGACGACGAGCCCCTTGGCCACGTTCTCGACCAGCATCAGGATGCCGTCGATCGCGAGGACCGACTCCGGCAGTGCAATGCGCCGCACGGCCGAATCGTCCAGCGTGCGTTCGAGCCATTGGTTGGCGGCCGTGTGTGCACTCGTATTGGCGGTCTCGATCACGTAGCGCGCCAGCGAACACACGCGCTCACAACGCATCGGGTTCTTCTTGTAGGCCATCGCCGAAGAACCAATCTGTTTCGACTCGCTGGGTTCTTCGATCTCACCCTCGTGCGACAGCAGTCGCAGGTCCGTCGCAAACTTGCTCGCCGACTGCGCGACCGCCGAGAGCGCCTGATGGATCGTCCAATCGAGCTTGCGCGTATAGGTCTGGCCGCTGACGGGGATCGACTTCTGAAAGCCCATCGCCTTCGTCACGCGCCGATCGAGCTCTTCGACCTTGCCATGGTCGCCACCAGCAAGCAGCAGGAACGTCGCCTGCGTGCCGGTCGTGCCCTTCACGCCGCGGAACGGCAGCCACTCGGCGATGCGGCGGACCTCGTCGAGATCGAGTGCGAAGTCCTGCGCCCAAAGGCACGCACGCTTGCCAACCGTGACCGGCTGGGCGACCTGGAAGTGCGTGTAACCAAGGCACGGCTGCGCGCGCCATTGTTTCGCAAACTCCCCCAACGCACGCAGCACCGCAGCCAGCCGCTGCTCGACCATGCGCAACGCTCGGCGGTAGATGACGAGGTCGGCGTTGTCGGTGACGAAGCAGCTCGTGGCACCGAGGTGGATGATCGGCCGCGCCTTCGGGCAGAGATCACCGTAGTGATGCACATGCGCCATCACGTCGTGGCGCAGCTCCTTCTCGAGCCTCGCTGCGCTATCCCAGTCAAACTCGTCGCGATGCGCCTTCAGTTCGGCGATCTGTTCCTGGGTGACCGGGAAGCCGAGTTCGTGTTCGGCTTGCGCCAGCGCGATCCAGAGGTCGCGCCAGGCGGTATGGCGCGCGCGCGGCGAAAACAAGCCAGCCATCTCCTGGCTCGCGTAACGCTCGATGAGCGGGTGGTCGAAACGAAGGCCACGTTCGGTCATGCGTGCCTGTCTACCCGGCCACCCGCTCAGGCGCCACGCTCAGCAGCCAACCCAGACGCGGCGACTGCGGTGTTCGTAGCGCGCGGGCACCCAGACCTTTCGGCAACCACCCGGGTCAACCATGCCCCACTCGAGCCGACCGCAGTGGTTGCGAACCCAGCCGTAGGTCGGCGGCACGTGTTCGTCGCGCCAGTAGCCGGGCACGAGCACCTGCTCGCAAACGGTCTCCCAGTGGCCGCGCACGGGCACCGGCACGTGGTGGCGGCGAACCGGCTCGTTGTGCGAGCGGTAGCGGTCGTGGTCGCGATCGCGGAAACTGTCGTGGCCACGATCACGATCGCGATCGTGGCGACCGCCCACGTCGACAGTGACACTGCCGCGAACGTTGCGCCCGAGCCGGCCTTCGATCGAGACCTGAGCGGGCACCGAGACGGCGGCCCCAAGCAGGGCCACCACGCAGAACAAGGGAAGTCGCTTCATGACCATCCCTCAGCGCC
>JADZDL010000368.1 GCA_020851075.1 Planctomycetota bacterium
CGGCATCGTGCAGGCACAACAAGCCGCCGATATCGATCTCCTGCCCACCACGATTGAACACATACTTGCTGCCCGAAGGCGGCACGTCGACGCGCAAAGGAGATTTACACAAATCGAGGTCGACCACGCTGATCGGCAACCCTGAATGCAGGGATGCCACGTTGCCGGCATCGACGACCGCGTTGATCGAACCCAATCGCCCATCGCCAATCGCGGCGGCCAGGTATTCGGACGAAGGTTTGCCGCGCCCCGTGGGCCGATACCCAAACACACGCAGCAGGTCGCGCACGGCGGTGCGCAGCGCGTCCGAACTGCGAACGGGCGCCTCGGCGTCGAGCCGCAGCAGGTCCGTGAGCCAGCCGGGACTCGGCAACTGCTCCAGCGCCGTGGGCAACTCGGCGGTCACCGCAGCGAGCGCAAGGCCGGGATAGGCAACAACGGGCAGGTTCATCGGGTGTAGGCGGGCAGGTGGTCCATCGCCGAACGGTGCAGTTCGGCCGCGAGTTCGGCCACGGAATGGAAGTTTGGCGCGCGGTCGCCGCCGATCGGCACGTAATCCGGTTCGGCATCGAACGCGCGGTGCGGGTTCTCGGTCACCGTGTCGCGCTGCCGCCAACTTCCTGCGTGTTCGTAGCGCCACAGCTCACCGCCACCGCGCGTCGACACGAGCGTCCACTGCAGATCCCAGCTCGCGCCGCGAAACCGGCCGGGTTCGCCCTCGGCATCAAACCGGCGAACATCGAGCCGCAGCAGTGCATCCACGCGCAGCGCGTCGCCGATCGCCTGCAGGTCACTGCTGGCGGGCATGCTGCCGTCTGGCTTGCTGTCGAGCAGCAGCTGCCCGCCCACCGCGAGCGAAGGTACGCGGTAGCCGCGCGCGCGCACGGCCCGGTCGAGGTCGCTGAGCAGCGCGGGACCGTTGGCGCCCGCATTCTCGTCGGGCAGCGGCCAGATGCCGATCGACTGCGGCATCGGCCCGGCCAACGCGAGGGGCTCGACCATGGTGGTGCGGCAGGCGCTGGCCAGGGCCGCGACCAGCAAGCCGCCGACCAACCAGAACGGGGCAGGAGTCCGCATGGCACGATTGTGACCGGGCTTCCCGCGATCGCAATCAGCGCCCGCCAGTACGGGCCGGAGCCCCACCGCGTGCCCCACGTTCCTGGCGCGGCTCGACCTTGTGCCGCGGCAACATCCCATCGCGCTGCGCGGTCTGCCACACGAACGTCGCCATGACGACCGCCGCCTGCTTGAGGTCATCCGCGATCGCGTGATCCCAGACGTCCATGTTCGAATGGTGCGTGCGCGTGTCGTAGCTGACCGGATCCTGCACAAACTGGAAGCCCGGCACGCCCGCGCCGTGGAACGACAGGTGGTCCGTACCGCCCGTGTTGTCGAGCGTCAGCGTCGACGCATCGTGCACATGGAACGGCCGCAGCCAGCTGCGGAAGATCGGCGCGACCCCTTCATTGCCTTGCAGGTAGACGCCGCGCACCTTGCCGGTGCCGTTGTCGAGATTGAAGTAACCCGACACCAGCGCCTGCTCGGGCAGGGGCGATTCGTAGGTGCCGAGGTGCTGGCTCACATACCCCTTCGAGCCGAGCAGGCCCTGTTCTTCGCCGCTCCACAAGCAGGCGCGAATCGTACGGCGCGGCTGCACGCCCGATTTTGCGACGTAGGCCGCGATGAGGCGCGAAGCCTCCATGACGACCGCACTCCCGCAGCCATTGTCGGTGGCGCCCGTGCCCGACTGCCAACTGTCGAAGTGCGCCCCCATCATCGCCAGCTGCTGGCCGAGCTCCGCGTCCTTGCCCGGCAGGTCCGCGATGACGTTGTAGTCGTTCAGGTCGTCGCTGAAGAACGTCGTGCGCAGTTCGACCTCGACCTGCACCTTGATGCCCTTCTCGAGCACGCGGCACATGCGGTTGTAGTGTTCGACGGCGATCGTGAACTGCGGGATCACGTCCGCATCGACGGCGCGCGGGTTGCCGCGTTCGCCATCCTTGCCGATCGCGCTCGCCCCTTGCACAAAGACCGTGCCGTAATCGCCCTTGCTGGCGCGATCGACGATCGCGAGCGGGCGCTTCTTCATGACCATCTCCGTCATCTGCTGACGTCGCTGGAACCCCATGCGGAAGTCGTTCTGCGACGCCGCGGCGGCCGCGCGCTCGCTGGGCCGCGCCGCTTCGATGCGCTGCTGGTCGGCCTTGCGCAGCAGGTCTTCGGCCGTGAAGCGCTTGCTCGTGCCATCAAACGGCTCGCTGACTTCGCGCGGCGTTTCGATGAGCACGATCTTGCCCTTCAAGTCCGCGGCTTCCAGCTGTTCGGCCGTCATCGCGGCCACATTGACGACCTCGGCCGACACGCGCCCATCGAAGCCCGGCGACCAGACCTTGGGATACGCGAGCACGGGCCACGGGTTGTCGCCGGTGACCGCCATCGCCACATGGTCACAGCGCCAACCGCGCCCGAACGGCCCCCAGGCCTCGGTGTGCGCGTTCTGCAGGCCAAAGGTGCCGAATGCCTTGGTCGCCCACGCCTGGGCCTTGCGCAGATTGGGCGAACCGGTGACGCGCGGGCCGTAGACGTCGCAGATCCAGCTCAGATGGTCCATGACCTGCGAACGGTTCAAACCCTCGTCGAGGAAGAACGCGACGGCGGCTTCGTCGGGCGCGTCCGCGGGTGCAGTGGCGGTCGGTGCCTGCGCACGGAGCTGAGTGGCCAGCGGTGTGGCCAACAGCGCGGGCAGCAGGAGAGGGAACAGCGCAGAAGGCAGCCGCGAACGAACCGGGCAAAGCATGGGGACTCCGGGGTAGAGGTCGAGCGGGCATCTCTACGCAGTTGGGGGTCGGGTTGCGAGGGCAACATGCCTCGGGGCCAGGTCAGCGAGTGCACAGACTGCCTTTGCCGGCCTCCGCGCGTAGGGGCGGAGGCCGCTACGCCTTCTCGCCAACCCACGTGACAACCTGGTCGAACACCCGCTGGAAGGCACCCGCGTATCGTTCCCCTGGAAACAACCGTGGATCGAGCCATTCGATCCTGTTCCAGCCAAGCGGGCGACGAAACCGCTCGGCGAGAGCGCGGAGCCTGGAAGCCTGCACAACCAGCGGGGCTGTGACGATCCGCGCATCGTCCCCCAACTCGACACAGGCGGCCAGGAACGCAAACATCTGCGCCCAGAAGCGCCATGGCGGCAGGTCGGCGCCCCCCTTAGCCCCGACTCCCTTCTCTGCGACTCCCTTCTCCCCAACTCCAGGAAGCCGTCCAAGGTTCGCAGCCGACCCGATCTGCAGCACCTGAGCCCACGCCGCCGCATTGACGGAATACAACGTCGGCCGATCCACGCTGGCCGCCACCAGGCGGGCAAGCGCCATGTCCCGAACCGCGCGCCGCGTCGACGCCAGGGAGAAGGTAATTGCCTTGGCTAGCACCTCCGCGCTCGCCCATGCCTGGTGCTCACTCCGGGCACTTCCCGTGCCGAGCAAGAACGTCAAGAGATCGGCCTTCGCGCCGACACCAAAGGCGGCCCTCAGGCGGAGCATGAGGGTCGAAGGTTCGAGCAGCTGCAACTCCTGCGGGCCCTTGCCGGGACGACCAGCAGGACTTTTCGCCTTCCGATCCACGAGCACCCGCCAGCGAACGTCGCCCGCCTCGACTGCCATCGCAGCAAACCACGCCAACTCCTTGGCCACGCGGACCGGGTACTCCGACAGCAGGGTGCGCATGCGTTGCACGCTCATCAGCGAGGAGCCCGACGCCGCCCACCAGAGGAGTTGGTCGTCGAGGCGACGCTCGTGGTGGCGAACCGTTAGCGACAGCAACACCAGCGCTTCGGGGTCGAGGATAGAGGCAACGCGCGACTCCCCGATCGGCAAACCGGTAGCTGCCAACGAACGCCACTGGCGCCAGCAGATCTCGATGGCGCAGGCCATCGCACGACTAACGATGTCGACTTTGAGCGCGAACATGTTCCACCACCTCCGCCACGAGCCGTGGCCATTCCGGAGCCAGGTCCTGGGTCAGGACCCAGGCGCTTGCCAGCGCAAGCTCGTCGTCATTCGGCATGAGCACGAGCAAGTCCTGGCAATGCACACTTGTGGGCCCTCTGTCTACAGCCGCGAACAGCTTCAAAGCGATCAAGGTCTTGCGCCCCGCGATGCCGACATGCAGAGCCCGAAAGGCCCGCCAATCCAAGTCGGCTGCGAGGCCATCTGGCAGGCCCGTGCGCCACTGCGAGCCGACGGCTGCATTCAGCCAGTGCTCTGGAAGATTGAAGTCGCGCGCCACCCGCTCGACCGCGCGCACCAGGACGGCGGGCAACCGCGGTGGCGAGAGCACGCCAAGCTCATTGGCCAACGCGATGACATCGACGTCCTGCGTGGTGCGGGGCACCCAGCCGCGCAAGGCGAGCGCAGCCCCTCCGACAATCACAATGGAAACCACTGCACCCTCGGCCTCCAGGTGAGAACCGACGGCATCGAGCAGGGTAGCCATCAAGGTGGCGCCAAACCGCTGAGGGGTCATTCGCCTCTCCAATAAACCACTTTCTGAAGCCATCGCAATCGATTATCGCCACTTTTTGCCTCATTTATCGATCTTTTCCAGGCAGTCCGGTGGCCGGGAGCCATCTGCTAACCAACGCGGATTGGCTTCCTGATCTGGACGCTCACGGCCCCGTTCGGGCAGGCGATCGCAAGCGTGGCATGGATCACGCCAGGCTTAATGACTCACAGCGAGGAATCCAACCAGCGCTACGAGCCGCTCACTTTCGATGTCGACGACACCGGCAGTCTCGCGGTTAGCGGCCCGGACAACCCAACCCAGTGCCCACCTGATTACTCTAGGATGTTCGCCATCTCGAGTGCCGGCGTGTCTTCCGCCGCACCATGGGTGAATGTGACGCCATGACCTCCGCCATCGTCCGATCCCTTCTGCTCACCACCTTGGCGAGTGGTTTAACGCTCAAGGCGCAGGAAGTGCTGTGGAACATCTCGCAGCCGTCAGCGGGCCCCTTCTGGGACATGCTCGTCGTGATCGGGGACCGTGATGGCGACACCTACGATGACTTTATCGTGCCGGTTGCGGTACCGATTTCCTCTGGTGGAAGCGCAACCACGCCTGAGTTGTGGTTCTTCTCAGGGCAGGACGGCCATGTATTGGGGAAGGGACAGCGCTCGTTCGGGTATGTCGCCGCTGCCGGAGATTGGGATCGCGATGGCTGCGTCGACTACGTGCTTACCGTCGTCGGTGGTCAGCTCCCACTGTGCTGGCCATATCCTTGTATCCGCGTCGAAGTCCGCAGCGGTCGCACCTCTGCGCTGCTGATGTCCCACGACGTGTACCCCCACCCCGACTTCGGCCACATCCTGCGGGGCAACATCGATCTGAATGGTGATGGCCTCCCCGACGTCGTGGCAGGAACCAACTACGCAATCGGACCCGGCAACATCATCGGCAGCGTCGTGATCGGGATCGCCAACGACGGCACCGAACTGTTCTCGGCGTGGAACGCGCCCGGTGAAGTCTACGCCCCCGGCATCGACAAGTTCGTCGACTGGAACGGCGACGGCCGCCAGGACTTCCTGCTCGGTGTGTACGAACCAACGGGTCGCGGTGCCGTGGACATTCGGTCCGGCCTCGATGGCTCGGTACTGCAACGCGTCTACGGAGTGCCACCGATCCTGTTTGCGCACGGCGCCACGGCGGCGATGATCGGCGACCAGGACGGCGACGGCCTGCCAGATATCGTGTCGGGTGATAGCGCCATCGGTTCGCCCGGAGTGCTCGAGGTGCTAAGCAGTGCAACCGGTGCACAGATCCACCGCTGGCAAGTCAACACTCAGGGCGGCGACGACTTCGGCTGGCCAGATGTGGTGTGCATGGATGTCGATCGCGATGGCATCGACGATCTGATTGCCAACTCGCGAGCGCAGCAGAACCGCGGCACCTACATGTTTTCGGGGCGCGACGGATCGGTGATCCAACACATCCCTGCAACCAACACCTGGGGCACTGTAGGCCGAGTGCAGGCGATGCCGCCGCGTGCAGGCGAGTTGTTCCGGCGGTTTGTGGCGCGTGGCGCCGTGACGTTGACCACCGGGGCCACCTTCATGGTTTCCTGCGCGCCCGGCGGCGTTGCGGGGAGCGGCCCCGGCAGCACGGGCTCACTTGCGCGCGCGCCGCGGATCGGCGTGCGGCAGTTCGACCCCACGGGTTTCCGGATCACGCTGTCGAATGCCGAACCGGGCGCACCGTCCTTGCTGGTGATCGGGTTTGCCCAGCCGCCGGTGCCGGTGATCGACATGCAACTGCTTGGCTTTCTGGGCTGCACGCTCTGGCCTGCACCGGACGCATACGCATTTTCGTTGGCCGGCAGCAATGGGCTGCAAACTGGCTACAGCGCACACGACTTCGGCCTCGACCTCGTCTCCTCCCCGTTACCAGGCCCAGCCTGGACGGTGTTTGCGCAATGGGTGACCTTGGGTGCGGGGCCCACGTGGCCGGGCGGCGTCAGCGAGGCCGTTCGCATGTACGTCAGGTAGGAGCGGGCGAGGCCGAACCACGAAGGGGTCCATTCTTCCCCGGGCCGCAGCCGAAGGTAGGGAGCAGTCCCCTGCGCACCATGCACAACCTTCACTGCGCACCTTGACGAATGCGGTGCAACGCGTGAGAGTAGCCACCCCGTGACCCGACCAGCCCACAGCCCGATTGCCCGCGCCGCCGCCTTCGTGGCGCTGCTGGTCATGGCGTTGGGGCTGCCGCGGTTGCTCATGTTGTGCACCCACGACGGTGGTCCGGCGCACCTGGAGTTTGCGCATTCGCCGGCGGGTTGCTGCTCTTCGCACGCCGACGAGGCCGAGACCGCGCCGGTTGATGACCACCTGGGCAGCAGCGAGTTGGGCGGCAGCGAACTGGGCAGCAGTGAATTGGGCGGCCATCGGCGCGGGAATGGCGGTTCGTGCGAACACAGCTCGCTCGCGATCGAACTCGGCACCTCGCGCAAGTGGCAACTGCCGCGCGAGCTGGCCGATGGCGGGGCCCAGGCGGGCCTGCTCGCGTGGTTGCAGGCGATCCCTGCCGAAGTCTGGGCCTGCACAGCGATTCCGCGGCTGCCGCCGACGACCGGGCCACCGCGCATCGATCGACGGACCGAACGCATCGTAACCACCGTTCTGCGCTGCTAGCACCGGCACGGCCATGCCGTGCCGCGCCCGGATTCCGGGTCGCGGCCCTTCGCCCCGCGTCCCGTACTCCGTCTTGCCCGCATGCAGCATTTGCGTTGTTTGGCCCCTTTGGGCCTGTTCCTGGCCTCTGCGTGCCAGAGCTACTCCCCTGCCCCCGTGGATCTGGCGGCGCACGCCCGCGCGTTTGCGGCACGTTTGCCCGACCCGGAGACCGTGCGCACGTTCTCGCCGGAAGGCGCTGCAGCGGGATCTAGGGATGGGGCGTCCGCGGATGGGGCGGTCTTGGGCCACGGTGGCATCACGCTCGCGACGGCGCGGCGGATCGCCCTTGTGTTCCACCCGGATTGCCGCCTCGCCAGGCTGCGCGCCGGGGTGGCCCTCGCCATCGCCGACCACGCCGGGCGGTGGCAGGATCCCGTTCTCGGTGTCAGCTTCGAACGCATTCTCGAGAGTGTGCAGCACCCGTGGATCGTGGCCAGCTCGCTCGGCCTCACGTTGCCGCTGACCGGCCGCCTCGGCCTCGAGAAGGAGCTCCGCCAGGGCGAGCACGCGCAGGCGCTGCTCGACGCGCGCCTCGCCGAGCGGCACGTGATCACGCGCGTCAACCTGACCTGGTTGCAGTGGAGCGCCGCGAGCCGGCGCACCGAACTGCTGCAGGATCTCTGCGCGCGCCTCGACGAACTGTGTGCCATTGCCGATCGGCTCGCGGCGGCGCGTGAGATCACCCAGATGCAGGCGCGCGCGTTCCGGCTCGAACGTACGACGCGCGGCCACGAATTGGCGGCGGCCACCGCGGCCGTGGCGCGTGGGCGGCTGGAGCTCCTGGCCTTGCTCGGCCTGCACCCCGAGGCGCCGATCGAATTGCTGCCCACGCTGGAGCTGCCACCGGCAACCGCCGAGGCTGGTGCCGCAGAAGCCGATGTGCCGAGCCTGCAGCAACTGCAGCTCGCCCACACAACCAGCGAACGCGCCCTGCAGCTCGCGATCCGCAGGCAGTGGCCCGACCTCGTGCTGAGCCCCGGATTTGGCGAAGAGGACGCCCAGCCCCGCGCGGCGTTGGGGTTCTCGGTGCCGCTGCCGCTGTTCTCCGGCAACGACGAGGCCATCGCCAAAGCGCGCGCCGAACGGGACCTCGCCGCGGAGGCCCTGCGCTGTGGTCATGAGCAGTTCGTGCAGGAACTCGCGCTCGCCCAACAACAGGAGCGCGCCGCGAGCGAACAGCGCGAACGGCTGACGCGCGAATTGCTGCCGATGGCCGCGCAGCAGGTCGAAGACGGCCGCCGACTCGCCGAGCTCGGCCAGCTCGACACCTTGCTGATTCTCGATGCACTCATGCGCGCGCACGCCGCGCGCGAGCTCGTGCTCGACACCACCCTGGCCGCCGCCAGCGCCGGCGCGACCCGAGAAGCGCTGTTCTGGCCCACCCTGGCCGGCGCACCCACCACCACTCTTTCGCCGCAAGTCCGATGAACCTCACCCTGCCTCCCGCCTGCCTCCTGACCCTTGCTGCGCTGCTCGCCTCCTGCTCGCGCCCCGCGGCGCCCGCCATGGACCCCGCCGAGCCCGCGGCGCCAGCCACCAACCGCATCGACGTTCCCGCAGCGGTGCGGCAGAACCTCGGCATCGAGTTCGTGACGGTCGAGCGGCGCCGCGTCGCGAGCACGTTGCGCCTGCCCGGCCACTTCGAACTGCTGCCCGCTGCGCGCACCGAACACCGCACGCCGATCGCGGGGCGCGTTCGCATCGCTGTGCAGCCGCTGCAGCCCATCTTGCCCGGCGACCCGCTGTACACGATCGAGTCGCCCGACTGGCGGCGGCTGCAGCGCGAACTCGGCGACCTGCGCACCGAGTTGGCGATCAACGACGCGCGCCTCTCGACGATGCAACCACTGCTCGCCGCGCACCAGGCGCACGAAGAACGCCTGCTAGAGGCCGCGCAGGCCATGACCGACCGCGTGCAGAGCCTCGAAGCGATGCGGGATAGTGTTGGCGGACAGGCCCAGGAACTCGCCAACGCCCGCGTGCAGCTCGCGCAGGGCCGCGCCATGGTCACCGAAGCGGCGGAACAACACACCGAGGTCGAGTCCAGGCTCGTCGAACTGCGCGCCAACCTTGCGGCCGGGCAGGAACGCTTCCGCCTGGCGCTGGCGGCCGCTGCGACATTGGCCTCGTCGACCCCCGAACGCCTCCTGAGTCCCGTCGCCACGGTGTCGCCAGTCACTCCCATGTGGCAATACCTCAGCGAGATCGAGGTTCGCGCCACCACCGCTGGCATCGCTGCCGAGCTGCCCATCGCCACCGGCGCGTGGCTCGAGACGGGCGGGCTCGCGGCCGTGGTCGTCGATCTCAGCAAGATTCGCTTCCGTGCCAAAGCCCCGCAGAGTGACCTGCCGCGGCTTGCCACGGGCCTTCCCGCGCGGGTGGTCCATGACGGCGGCACTGCCGCGACCTCGATCGCCGGTACCCTGCAGATCGGTGCCGAGGCCGATCCCGTGCAACGTACGATCGACCTGTTCTTGCTAGTGACGACACCACCAGTTTGGGCAAGGCCCGGTGTGGCGGCGTTCCTCGAAATCGAGACCGCCACCGGCGCTGCCAGCGAACTGGCGATTCCGCTGAGCGCCGTGATGCCCGATGGCACGCAGCGTGTCTTCTTCCGTCGCGATCCCGCCGCACCCGACAAGGTCATCCGCGTCGAAGCCGACCTCGGCATCAACGACGGCCGCTGGGTCGAAGTGAAGAGCGGCCTCGCCGACGGCGACGAAGTCGTCTTGGCGGGCGCCTACGAACTGATGCTCGCGAGCTCGGGCTCGGCGCAGAAGGGCGGCCACTTCCACGCCGATGGCACCTTCCACGCCGACGACCACAAGTAGCCATCATGTTCCGCAATCTGATCGCCCTGTCGTTGCGCCAATCGACGATGGTGCTGCTGCTGGCCCTGATGGTCACCGCGTTCGCGGTCTACCAGGTGCCGCGCATGCCCATCGACGTGTTCCCCGAACTGAACGCGCCGACCGTCGTGATCCTCACCGAAGCGCCGGGACTCGCTGCCGACGAAGTCGAGCAGAACGTCACGTTCCCGCTCGAAAGCGCCGTCAACGGCCTGCCCGGCGTGCGCCGCGTGCGCAGTTCGAGCGCGATTGGCCTGTCCCTGGTCTGGGTCGAGTTTGAATGGGGCCAGGACATCTACCGCGCGCGCACGCTGACCGCGGAGAAACTGGCGGCCGCGCGCGAGGCAATGCCGCCGAATGTGCACGCCGAGATCACGCCAGTGACGTCGATCACGGGCGAGATCCTGCTGCTGTCGCTGTCGTCGCCGGACGGCAGTCGCGATCCGCAGAGCATGCGCGCGTTCGCAGAGTTCGAGCTGCGCAACCTGCTGCTGGCGGTGCCCGGCATCGCCCAGGTGACGCCGATCGGCGGCGAACTGCCCGAATACCAGATCCACGTGCGGCAGGAACAACTGCAGTTGCACGGCCTCACGATGGCCGAAGTCACCGCGGCTGCGGCGGCCGCGCACACGACCGCTGGCGCGGGCTATCTGGCCAATGTCGCCGGCCTCGAACTGCCCGTGCGCCAGACCGGCCGCGTGCGCAGCGTGCAGGATATCGAAGGCACCGTGGTGCGCTTCCGCGATGGCAACGCGCTCACGATCGGCCAGGTCGCCGAAGTGCGCCTAGGCCCCGCGCCCAAACGCGGCACGGCCACCGAGGGTGGCCACCCGGCCGTCGTGCTGTCGGTGCAGAAATCGCCCAGCACCAACACGCTGCAGCTCACGGCGGCAATCGACGCGAAACTCGACCAGATCGAGAAGGCGATGCCGCAAGGCCTCGTGCTCAATCGCCACGTGATGCGGCAAACGGACTTCATCGAACTGTCCGTCAACAACCTCATCGCCGTGCTGCGCGATGCGGCGATCTTCGTGGTGCTGATCCTGATCCTGTTCCTGCTCGACTTCCGCACCACGCTGATCACGCTCACCGCGCTGCCGCTGAGTCTCGCCGTCGCGTTCCTCGTGTTGTGGGCCGCCGGACTTTCGATCAATGTGATGACGCTCGGTGGACTCGCCGTCGCCATCGGTGAACTCGTCGACGATGCCATCATCGACGTCGAGAACGTGTTCCGGCGCCTGCGCGAGAATGCCGCCTTGCCGGCCGCGCAGCGGCAACCGGTCACCACCGTCGTCTTCAACGCGAGCAACGAGATCCGCAGTTCGGTGGTCTTCGCCACGATCATCATCGGCATGGTGTTTGTGCCGTTGTTGTTCCTCGAAGGTCTCGAAGGCCGCTTCTTCCGCCCGCTCGGCATTGCCTACATCGTCTCCACACTCGCTTCGCTGGTCGTGGCTCTCACCGTGACGCCGGCACTCTGCCGGCTGCTGCTCGCGCGCACAGCGCATCGGCCGCATGGCGAAGGCTGGCTCGTGCGCTGGCTGAAGGCCCGCTACGAACCGAGCCTGCGCTGGGCGATGAAGCGCGGCAAACTGCTGCTCGCATCCGCCGCACTGGCCACCGTGGGCAGCCTCGGGCTCGCGTCCACCTACGGCTCGAGCTTCCTGCCGGAGTTCAACGAAGGCACGTTCACGGTCTTCTTGATGGCCCCGCCCGGCACTTCGCTCGAAGAGAGCAACCGCCTGGGCAAGGGTGTCGACGCGCAGCTCGCGAAGATCCCCGGCGTACGTTCGGTCGTTCGCCGCACGGGACGCGCCGAGCGCGACGAACATGCCGAGCCCGTGAGCAGTTCGGAGATCGACATCGCGATCCTGCCGGGCCATACGAAACACGAAGTACGCAAGGCCATCGACGTGGTGCTCGCGAGCGTACCCGGCATCACGACGAGCGTCGGCCAGCCGATCGAACATCGCCTCTCCCACGTGCTTTCGGGCACGCCGGCGGCGATTGCGGTGGTCGTGCAAGGCGATGACCTCAGCGTGCTGCGCGGCCTCGCGAAGGCCATCGAAGGCGAACTGAAGTCCCTGCCCGGCACACGCGACGTCGCCGCCAACCGCGAAGTGCTGATCACCTCCCTGCCGGTCCGCTACCGCCCCGCCGACCTCGCCGCCAGTGGTCTTTCCCCCGCGAGCGCTGCCGAGCAGGTGCAGGACGCGCTCATGGGGCGCACCGTCGCCGAGGTCAACGAAGGTTCGCGTCGCTACGCGGTGACCGTTCGACTTCATCCCCTGGACCGCGAGAGCATCGCCGACGTCGAGAACCTGCTGTTGCGCGGCAGCGGCGGCGCCACCGTGCGCCTGCGCGACGTCGCCGACATCGGCCTCGAACGCACGAGCAACCTCATCGCACGCGAGAACGGCCGGCGCAAAGCCGTGGTCTCCTGCAACGTCGCCGAAGGTTACAACCTCGGCCAACTCGCCGCCGAGGTGCAGCGCCGCGTCGAACCCCTCGTGCTGCGCGCCGGTTGCACGCTGCAACTCGGTGGGCAGTTTGAAGCCCAACAATCCGCCAGCCGCACGATCTTCGTCATGGGCGCGTTCGTCATCGTGATCATGCTGCTACTGATCCACGGTGCTCTCGGATCGATGCGCGCAGCGATGCTGGTCATGGTGAATCTGCCGCTGGCGCTCATCGGCGGCATCGTCGCGATCTTCCTCACCGAGTCGCCGCACCTGTTCTGGAACACGCTGGCCCTGTTTGGCCTCGGCGGCGAACGCTACCAGGCACCCGTGATCTCGATCGCGAGCATGGTCGGCTTCATCACGTTGTTTGGCATCGCCGTGCGCAACGGCATCCTGCTCGTGCGCCACTACCTCGACCTCCTGCAGGAAGGCGTGCCACTGCCCGAAGCGATCCTGCGCGGTTCGATGGAGCGGCTCGTGCCGATCCTCATGACGGCGCTGACCGCGGCGCTCGGGCTGCTGCCGATCGTCTTCGCGGCCGGCGAACCCGGCAGCGAGATCCTCGCCCCACTCTCGGTCGTCGTGCTCGGCGGCCTGCTGTCTTCCACGTTCTTGAACGTGCTCATCGTGCCGGCGGGTTTCTACCTGTTGTTCCACGGGCGCGCGTCCGACACTTCCCTCGTTCCTACCACTACGGAGTCTCCATGAACCTCTCACGCCTCGTTCCTCTCTGCACGGCCCTACTGCTCGCCGCTTGTGGCGACAAGCCCGCGATCCCGGACGGGGCCCACGTGCATCCCGATGGCACGGTGCACCTGGCCGACGACAAGAAGCCCGCCGCCGATGAGCACGGTCCCGAGCACCCGCTCGGCGAACTCGTGATCGGGGAGCACAAGGTCCAGGTCGTGCTGCTCGGCGATGTCGTTCCCGGCAAGGAAGCGGACTTCGATGTGAGGTTTGCCGCTGGCAGCAAACGGCCCGACGTGCTGCGCGTGTGGGTTGGCGTCGAATCCGCGATCGGCTCGATGAAGCAGCGGTTCAGCAACGAAGGCGACACCACGATGCACGGCCACGTCCCGGTGCCGGCGACCCTGCCCGAGGGCAGCAAGGTCTGGTTTGAGGTCGAAACCAAGGACGGTGCCAAGAAGGCTTCGATCGCCTGGAAGTAGCGCGCGTCCGGCGCGCTCAGTGGCTGTTCACGAAGCTCGCCACGCCGTTGCTCGTCACCCCACCAAACGCGTTCTGGCCGTTCGGCAGGCTGTTTGGAGCCATCAGCGCCAGCGCCTGCGCATACACCGTGACTCCGACGGGGAAACCCGCCGGTAGCGAGAACGCCGACGTGACGCTCGAGCTGGTGCCCACGAAGAACGTGAACAGATCGAGCGAGCCCAGATACTGCGTGCAGCCCGGCATGCCGAGCGAGCCGAGGTCCGAACCCGCGAGGTTCGGCGCCAGGCTCACGATCAGCAAACCGACGTGATTGCCCGGGCTCCACGCCGGCACCTCGTCGATCGCGTAGGTGAGCAGCACCCCATTCGAAGCGGTGACGATCGGCGCGGGACTCGCTGACAGTTGCAGCGGCGCCACGTTCACGTTGCCGACCGAGAGCGGCAATGCAGTGCCGAGGTCCACGTTGCCCGCATCGACCGAAGCTCCGCCCGGCGACCAGCCGACGAGCCATTCGCCAGTGCCCACCGTCTCGATCGACGGCCACACGCAGCGCACGATGCCCGTCGCAAGTTCGAACTGGAACTGCAGTGTGCTCGGGTTGGCGATCCCGAGAGGCTTGCTCTCGACGCCGTTCCACGTCACATACAGCGTGCCGCCGAGTTCTTCGGTGACGATGCTGCCGGAACCTGGCTCGGTCGGATCGAAGTCGTGCCAGGAATAGAAGGCACTCGTCGCCTCCGCGAGCATCGCCGTGATCGACGGCACCGCCGAACTTGAGGGCGACATCGACAGCGCGGTTGTTCCGATGATGCCGTTGCTGTGCACATACAGCGACGCCGTCGAGCCACCCGGATATGCAAAACTCTGCGACAGCGCGACGGCGATCTGATCATCGTCGCCGAGCGCCAACACCACAGCGTTCGCACCCGGAATCACGAACGTGGCGCCACCACTGCTGACATCGTACCCACCGTTGGCGGGGCTCATCGTGATCGAATTGTTCTGCAGCGCCGCGTTCGCGGCACTCGACGTCGCATACGACGCATAGAACGAATCGCTGATCGCATAACAACCCGCACCGAAGTTGGTGTGGTTGGCGGCCAATTGCGGCAACGACTGCGTCGTAAAGGCTCCCTGGCTCAGATTCCAATAGCTGCCGGTCAACGTCGTCTCATGCCGCAGCGCGCGCACCATGTAGGTCGAGCTGCCCGCGAGCGGTGCGGCATCGAGGAATTGCGTGCCGACGATCGCTGTCGGCGTGATGCGCACAAACGGACCCTGCGGCGACGCGGCGCGATAGACGTAGTAACCAGCGACCGCATCCGCCGACGCACTCCACTGCACGCTCGCTTGCGGCCACAGGTCGACCACGTTCACAGCGCTTGGCGGCGCGATGATGTGCTGGCGCAGGGTCGGATCCCCCATCAGGGCCACGTGCACCATGCGCCCACCAAATCCGCCGGCCGCGGTGTCGTTCTGGCTCAGCCTCGCGCACGCGCCGAGCGTCTCGCCGAGCACCATCGGATGGAAGGACCAGTGCGGACGTCCCGCCCACACACACGACAGGGTCCAACCCGAACACAGCGGCGCGCGCAGGAAGTTGTCGGTCGAATCCCAGTCCCCGAAGTAGCTGCCGAACAGCATCGAGAACACGCTGCGGTTGTTGCTCAAAGCAAAGTCCGCCGTCGAGCCGATGCCGCCGGCACTCTGGTAGCTGCCGCCACCGCAACCGTAGGCCCACACGTAGCCGTTGCCCGAAGTGGTGTTCAACGTCGTGAAGTAGTCCGCAGCCACGATATTGGCCGCCCCGACCAGCGACGTGAAGTTGCGCCAACCGCTCGCCGCGAACGCTTCCCCGCCGAAGTAGCCGAAGTTGTCATCGATGACCGCGCGCTGGTCGGCGACGAGCACCTTGTGGCGGTAGTCGTGGTCCTTGTCGAGATACTGTTGCAGCAGCACGTCCTCCGACTGCGCAAACGACGGCATGTTGGCGAGGTCGACACGCCCCACCGCGAGATCCACGTCACTCGGCAGACCACTCTGGTCGTACTTGCCATCGCCGGGCACGTTACGATTCTCGGCGCGCGAGGCCGTTGTCGTATTGACCGAGACATCGGTCCAGTTCCCGTTCAACTCGCCGTAGAACACGTCCGCCGGCCATGCCCCGGAATGATCCGGATGGCCATCGGGGTTGATCACGCCCGAATACGGCACGGGCACGTGCCCAAGCAGGAACACCGACTTCAGCTGCCCCGGATACGCGGCGTTGTCGGCGAGGATCAGCGCCTTCACGGACACCACGGTCGCCGTCGGCTGCACATCGTGGCGCAGCACCGACCAGCCGTCACCGACCAGATCCTGTTCGAGACGATCGAGGCGCGTGCCCAACGCCGCCACCTTGGTCGCATCGACGAGCAACACGATCTTGCCACGATTCTCGGTCACCGGCGCATCGATCGCAGCCGTCACGATCCCCTGCGCTGCGGTGCCGCCCGTCTTGCGAAACCAATACTCGTAGCGCACGCCCGGCGTCACCAGCGTGTCGGTCCAGGTCACAGCCGCACCACCACCCGCGATGCTCTGCGCAGTTCCCCACGCCGCGGTGCCACTCTGCCGTCGCGACACGGTGTAGCCGGTCGCCGTCGCATCCAACGGCCACGAGAACACCAACAGCGAACTCGATGCAACCGCGGTCACCGCGATCGAGGCTTGCTGCGGCGTCTGCGCCTGGACCGACGGAACACCGAGGGCGAACGGCGCTGTGGCTACGGCGCCTTGTAGGGCGTACAGAACGAGACGCGCGCGCAAGGAAGTTGGCAGCATGGGGCGGAGCAGACGAGCGGGAGAGGAGTGCGACGCAGACTGACCCGCGCCGCGGACGCAACGATCCCCGTGGGCCCGTTCGGCGTCAACGCCCCTCCAGTGCGCACAGTGCGCACAACCAGCGCGCCGACCGCAACCACACAGCAGGTCGCGTCAGAAGTGGCCGATCGTGAGCGCCAGGGAATCCGTTGCCGTGGCCGCTACGACGGCACCACCAGCATCCAGCTCCCACGGCATGAGCTGGTGATACAGAACCACGCCGGCAAACGCGGAGGTGTTCGGCAGAACGAGTTCGGTCGTCACCGCGCCGCCCTGCGACAGATACAGCCGCACGAGATCGCTTGTCGGACGCAAATCGCAGCCAGGTTGGCCTACCGACAAAACACTCGCCAGCGGCAGCTGGCGCCAACCAAAACCGGTCACCGAGAACACCAACGCCGAGGCCGGCAGCCCCGTTCCCTCGGCCCGGAATGTCGAGCCACTCCAAGGCAGGTTGAGAGCACGAAGCGCGTTGTTGCCGCCCGAACTCGGACATCCCGCAGCATGCTGCACCGCCAGGGCTCGGCACGTGGTCCGCAGCCACCCGACGCGCGGCGAAGGGGCTCCACCCAGCGCGGTGAAGAATCCCCCCACCACCACCTCCCCGTCCGCCGTGCTCGACATCGCACGAACCGGACCATCGGCGGGGCCTTCGGGAATCGCAGTCCAACCACCGCCGCTGCCGCGAACCAGATAGCCCATGCCCAACAGACCAATCGGCAGACCTGGCGAGCGTTCGCCGCCGGCGAGCACTTCCCCATTCGGCAACGTCAGCAGGGAATAGACAGGGCCATACGCGCCCCCCAGACCACCACCAAACGCACTCCAGCTGACCCCGTTCCAACGCGCGAGGTTGGGCGACGTGGCCCCGCCAGCCAGGAGGAACGATCCGCCAGCAAGCAGGTCCCCATTCGGCAACGCCGTCATCGCATGGCAGCTGGCCGGCAACCAGCCTGATGACAATCCAGCCCCCAGCGACGACCACGTCGAGCCGTTCCAAAGGGCGATGCGAGACGCCGGGACGCCACCAACACTCGTGAAGTCCCCGCCAGCGAGGACGTCGCCGTTTGGCAAACTCTGCAGAACGCGCACGAGCCCGTTCGCACCACCCCCCAAGGCGGACCATTGGGTGCCATCCCAACGCGCGACGTGGTAGCCCCCTGCGGCGGCGAACGAGCCTCCGGCCAGCAAGGCGCCACCCGCGGTCACCGCCAACGTGTGCACGGGCCCATCCAAACCGGCGCCAAGCGGCGACCAGTTTGCGCCGTCCCAGCGCGCAACGTGGGCCGCCGATTGGCCACCCGCGGTCGTGAACTCACCACCCGCGACGAGGTCGCCGTTGGGCAGTTCGACCATCGCCAGCACGGACTGGTCCACACCGGCACCCAGAGGGCCCCACCCGCTGCCACTGCGCCGGGCAATGCCGACCAGCCTCGACGCACCCGCCGTGCGCATCGTGCCAGCCACGAACAACTCGCCACTGCGCGCGGCCAGAACAGCCCGAACCTCTCGATCGAAGGACTCGCCCGACCCAAGCGCGTGCCAGTCCGTGCCCAAGAAGGCCGCCACGTTGGCCGCCGCACCACTTCCCGCCGTCGAGAAAGACCCCCCTGCATACAGTCCCCCGGCAGCCGTGCTCGACAAGGCCATCACGTTTGATCCGATCCCCGAGCCGAGCGCCGACCACTGCGAACCGTTCCACAACGCGGTGTGGTTCGCGGGCACG
This sequence comes from Planctomycetota bacterium, assembly GCA_020851075.1. Taxonomy (GTDB): domain Bacteria; phylum Planctomycetota; class UBA1135; order UBA1135; family UBA2386; genus JADZDL01. The sequence goes on from JADZDL010000368.1 coordinate 18,293, forward strand.
CCATCGACACTGGTGAACGCGCCGCCAAGCACGAGATCCCCGTTCGCACGCGAGTGCATGCTGTAGACAGGACCGTTGGTGCCGAGACCTGCGGGCACCCACTGGCCACCGACATGCTTCGCCAGGAAGGACGAGTTGGAGCCACTCAGTGGCCCGAACGTCCCTCCCGCCACGAGTTCGCCGCCGGACTCGGCCAGCGCCAGAACACTGCCAGTCGTCAATCCCCACAACGGCGCCCAGCTCGACCCGTTCCACAAGGCCGCCCGGTAAAGGCCCGCCGGCGAATAGAACAACCCACCGGCGACGAGGTCCCCGTTGTTGCGCACCAGGAGCGAGGCGACGGAACTCTGGGCGGTGCCAGGTCCCGCGCCCAACGGCACCCAGGCCGTGCCATCGAAGCGGGCAAGGTGCGATGCCCCCTGCCCGGTCAGGAATTGGCCTCCAGCAACGAGGTCACCGTTCGGCAGCACCGCCAGGGCGGCCACCGAACCCGCGATGCCGGTCCCGATTGGCGACCAGCTGGCGCCGTCAAAGCGGGCGATCGAACTCGCCGTGACTCCATCCACCGAGGTGAAGTTGCCCGCGACGATGAGGTCGCCATTCGGCATCACCTGCAGCGCATGGACAAAACCTTGCAGGCTGCTGGCGATCGGCGCGAACTCCCCGGTTGCCGGGTCGAACAACACCAGCGCCCTTGCCGCGTGCGAACCCGCGGCCAGGAAGGTCCCACCGAGCACCAGGCGTTCCGGCAACGGACCCGGGCCATCGGCGTCCCACATGGTGGCCGCCATCACGCTGCCATCGACGCCGCGAACGGCATCCCCGGGCTCCCAGGCCGTGGCGCACTGGCCAGGCAGCCCCAGGCTCGTCACGACATGGGCGATCGCAAACAGGGATGCCGCGCAAGCGCAACGGAGTGCAGTCATGTGGGTTCTCTTTGGCTCGGGTCCCGCACCCGATGCGCGGCGACCCGGGGACACTTCCTCGCCGAGCCCCACCGCGCTACAGGTGGTTTTGAGAATTTGCCGGGACAACATTGCGCGCACGTGCAGCAGCGGCGGGTGGACAGGTCCACGGCCGCAGCGAGCGTGCGCCCCCGTCTGCGACGGCGCGGAACTCACAGATCTCGCCGTCGCACTATGGCGTTGTCAGCGCGAGCGCACGGCATTGCTGCTGATCACGAGTCCAGCCGCATCCAACCATATGCCTTGGCAGAAAAACTGCACTCCAAGAGGCAGCTGGAAATGTGGCAGGTCGAGGAACATTCCATGAGGCCCTATCAAGGTGGGGGGCACCAGGGTCGGGTTGGCTACCAGGAGCGGGCATTGCGGCGGCAGGGACAGGGACGTGTTTTGTTGGCCGAAGCCAAGCAGGAAGCCGCCAACGACCATGTCCGAGCCCGAGCCGGGCCCGCAGACCAGGTGCGGCGACATGGGCGATGCGCCCCACCAACTGCGATCCACCCAGAGGTTGGTGCAGCCCGCCCCGTAGGGTTCCAGTGCATAAGTGCCCGGCACGAAGGACACCTTCCAGCCGAACCTCATCGAACCGCTAAGGGGCTGCCCCATTGCCAACAGGGAGCCGGTCACGTTCCAGTTCAGCGTGACGGAGAGCGGCGTGGTCCCGATCGTGCACGGCAACTCCACACTGGTTCCAGTGGATGGTGGGGTTCTGGCAGAGAAATCGGGAAGGCCGTCGCTGTCGATGTCCACCGTCGCGTCCCCGGTGATCGAGCTCAGCCCCCACCATTCACTCCAGTAGGGCTCGAAGAACAGCACGCCATCGACCGGCTGCGGGGATTGGAACTGCACCAAGAGCTGCCCGGTCGCGGCGGCCCAGTTCGGAGACCAGCTGGTGGATGCATTCAGGATGATGTACAGACTCCAGCCTGTGGCGCCCACCAATTGTGAGCTGCTCAGGGTGTCGACATACACAATTGCGTTGGTGCCGCTGTTGCCAGGCGTCCACAGGGAGAGGCCGTCGATGGGCAGCGGCCCGACGGCGAACTGGACGCTGCCGCTGACCGAACTCGATGCAACCAAGGGCTGGCTTGCAGTAGCGGAGGCGACCACCTGAGCGCTCGCGGACGCACCGAGCACAAGGAACACCCACACACTTCTGAGGGATTGCATGCAGATTCTCCACTTCTGGGGTTGTAGACAGGCACCCTAGCGGGGCACTTTTCGGTCCCCATCCACAGCGACTTCTGTCGGCCAACGGAGACCAGAGATGTCGCATGCTACCATTGCGACCGCGAATCTCACGCAGGGGACTGTGCCCCCGTCCGCCCGGCCGGAGCCGCCCCTAATCAGCGCCCGTTCCAGAGCTTGCGCACCGCGGCCTGCACGACCTGTACTGCCGCACTGAGATCCCATTCACCGCGGTCGCGATCGCCGGTCCAGTTGCTGATCGCGCGCACGTGCAGCAGCGGCAGCTCCGCCTGCCGGCAAACCCACGCGACGGCCGCACCTTCCATCGTTTCGATGTCCGCGTTGCAGCGCTGCACCATGCGTTGCGAACTGCTCTCGGTGCCGCTGCACGAACTCACCGTGACCCCGCGCACGATCGGCGCACCGAGCACTTCCGCGGCCGCTTGCGCCATGCGCGGATTGGCCGGGAATGGGCCGCAATCGCCCAATTTGAGCGTATTCAGATCCTGGAACCCGGCCGGTGTCTCGACGCCTTCGTCACCGTAACGATCGCTGCCGACGATGCACAGACCACCGCGCGCCACCGGAGGCGTGGCCGAACGGTGCCGCAGCGGAAACGCGCCAGCGACGCCAAACAGCAGCACCGCGCGCACGTCGGGCATCTGCCGCAACCAGGTGGACAGGCCCACGGCCGCAGCGACCTTGCCGACGCCAAGCGGCACCGCGCGCAGACCCGGCGCGTAGAGGCCTCCCCCTTCGGCCAGGGCCGCGAAGCAGATCAGGAACTCATCGATCGGCACGCCGCCGTAGACCGGCCTGCCGTCACTCACCGCTGGCTCCCCGCCACGGTGGCGCGGCCCTTCGCGACGAGCAGGTTCTGGTAGTCGACGTCCGACTTCGCAAACTTCTCGGCGACCTTGCGCCAGCCATCCGCGACGGCACGGAACTGGCAGATATCGCCGTCGCACGGCTCGCATTCCGGTGCCGCGGCGGCGAGGCCCTGCAACGCCGTGGCGTGCTCGAGGAAACGATGCACGTTGGCCGCGCGCCGACAGTCCACGACATCCTCGTAATCGAGTTCCTGCAGCATCGCCACACCGGCCAGGAACGTCGCGCGGCCCTCGCGTTCGAGTTTCTTCGCATAACCGGCGGAGAACTCGGCGGCGCGCGACAACGTGTCGACGAGGTCCGTGTAACGATCGAGGTCCACCGGCAGGTCCACCAGCGGCGTGCGCAGGGCGGAGAGTTCGATCGGCGAACGCCGCTGGATCGCGTTGTGCGCCGTGCGCTGCACTGCCGCCACGAACTGATCGACTTGCGCGGCGAGTTGCTGCGAACGGTCGAGCGGTTGGCGTGGCCGCACGGGGCTCGCTGGACGCGCCGGCTGCGGAGTCGGCATCGAGGCCCGCGCGGCGCTGGCCTTGCTGGCCGCATACGTTGTCTGCGAACGCACTCCCTTCGTGTAGAGGACCGCACTGCCGACGAGCAGACCGAGCATCAGCAAGACGCCAAACGCAGCCCTGCGGCGAGGCGGCTCGGCCCCCGCCCGCGCCAGTTCCGCGGCCTGGTCCGGCACGAGGCACGAAGAAACCTCGACGCCATCGGCAGCGGCCAGAACCCGCGATGGCACGATCGGCGTCTCCGCCGCCAATCCCGCACCAACCCGTCCCGCATCCACGCCGGCAAGGGCCCCCACGAGGTCGTGCACACTCTGGTAGCGAGCCGCGGGATCCTTCTGCAGAGCTCGCTGCAACACCGCGCGCTCGACCGGCGTGAGGCACGCAGGCAACTCCGGTGCCGCGACTTCGTGCTTGCGCAGCACTTCCCATTCGCTGTCGCCGCGGAACGGCACGCAACCGCACAGGATCTCGTAGAGCATGATCCCGAGCGAATAGATGTCGCTGCGGTGATCGCCGCGGCGCTGCAGCATTTCGGGCGCCATGTAGTACGGAGTGCCGCGCCCCATCGACAAACTGCCGCGACTGTGCGTGACGAGCTTACTGAGGCCGTAGTCACCGAGGCGCGCCACGGCCCCCTTCAAGAACACATTCGCGGGCTTGATATCGAAGTGCACGAGCGAACGTTCGTGCAGCGCCGCCAGACCGCGGCACGCCTGCAGGAAGTACTGCAGGAGCTCGCGCTTGTTGTCCTGCGTCGGCGGCTGGCCATCCGTCGCGATGCGCCCCTGCAACGTCTCGGTGCCCGCAAACGACATGACGAGGAACGGGATGCCGTCAACCTCGCCGCGGTCTTCGATCGATACGAGGTTGGGATGGTCGATCTGCGCGAACAGCTTCACGGCCTCGAGTTCGGCGAGCAGCGCCCGCCGCACTTCCTGGTCGTCGACCTGGAGGAACTTGATCGCGTAGTCCTTGCCGATCGATTGCTTGCGGGCGCGGAACACGAGCCCGAACATGCCGCCGCCGAGCTTCGTCGTGATCTCGAAGCCAGCCACGTAGCCGGGCTTTCGGTAGTCCAGGTAGAAGGACTCCCAGTCGGGCAATCGACGGTCGTTTGCGGAGGTCGACATTGGTCCGGGAATGCTAGCGAGACGGCGGCAGGGACGCGCGGCCCGCGCACAACCCGGCAAAGTCGCCCGAACCGCGAAGAGGAGCCGGTGCCCCATGGCACCGGCCCACTACACCTCGTCCTGGCCGGCGACGAGGCCCTTCACCTGCTGCGCCAGGTCCCCGGAGCCAAACACAAAGGTCGCTCGCGCGCCCTTCAGGATCGACTCCAGCGCCTCCATCTCCTTCATGCGCAACAGCACCGGATGCTCGGCGAGCAACCGGGCCGTGTTGGCCTGGCTGCGCGCCGCCGCCGTCTCTTCGCGCCGCCGGATCAGGTTGGCTTCCGCCTGCTTCTCAGCCTCGATGACCTGGTTCAGGATCGTCTTCATCTCGCCCGGCAACACGATGTCGCGAATGCCGACCGACACCACCACGACGCCAAACTCCGCGCAACGCGCCGCGATCGACGCGCGCGCCTCCGCAGCAACTTCGGCCTTGTCGGCCAACAGTCGCTCGAGATCACGCCCGCCCACCGCGGCCCGCAACGCCAGCTGCGCTTCCCGGTAGACCACCGACGCCGGGTCGCTGGTGACCGAGGTCGCCAGCACCGGATCAGTGATCCGCCATGCCACCACGAGGTTGATTCGCAGCGTGACCTTGTCCGCAGTCAGGATCTCCTGACCGGAAACGTCGGCCATCTGCTCACGCAGGTCGATCGCCTTCCAGCTGATCAACCCACCACGGCTCCAGAACACATGCCGACCGGGGCCGTGCACCGAACGGATTTCACCACCACGCCGCACGAGCAGGCGCTCGTGCGGCTCGACATCGACGGCTTGCAGATGGCTGCGGGCCGCGGGAAAGGCCAACACCGCATCGCGCTGGTCGTGCACGAACTCGACGTCCGCAACGGTGAAGGTCTCGACCTTCAGCGTGTACGGAGCTTTCCAGTAGGCAAACCGACCAGCGCCGACGAAGTCGAACAAACGGCCGTCACGCCACACGATGGCCCGTTCGTCCTCGGCGAGGTCGACGACCAGGAGGCGCTCACGCAGGCCCTCGTCCTGCACGAGGACGTCGAGCAGGGGGTGCGAGAACCGCGTATCGAGGGTGTTGATGCGCCGCACCTCGGTCGACCGCAGCAACCGCTGCGGCACGAAGTGTGCGCCAGGGGACAGCACGCGGCTGAGGTCGCCACGCTGGAACACGAGACCAACCTCGTGCTGCTTGATATGAGTACGGATCATGAGAACCTCCGAGGGAGGTGTGAGTACAGGGAACGTGCATGGACCGACCCGGCGCGCCGTTCCCGAACGCAGCGGTACAGATGCGGGCAGACCCGCGGTGTGTCGTGATGTGTCGCGAAGAGTCGTGACTGCCGACGCCACAGAGCGCGCAACCCTGCCGGTTCCCGGACCGAGACCTCAGCGAAGGTGGATACGGCGCAGGCAGCTCTCTCCGCGCCCGGCCGCCATTGGGATTACGCCAATGGAAGCCAAGGACGGCGGGCAGAACCTATCCACACCGCGTCGAACCTATCGACGCAGGCCTTGATGCAAAGAGAACTCGAGCAGTCCCCACATTGCGAGATCCTCGCAATGTGGGGCAGCTGCAAACCGAGCGACGTCGACAGTCACGCGAAGTACCCCCCGAAGAGGGCGGCGTTACCTGTTGACATAAACAGGAGTCGAAGTGGGAGTTGAACCCACTACCGCAAGATCCAAAATCTTGTGCTCTACCAAATGAGCTATTCGACAGTTCCATGCCTGAGCCGGAAGAACCCGGTTCGCGGAACGTGCCTACGGGACCGCAGAACGGCCGCAAGCACGCCGCCGGACGGCATCAGGCGGAAAGGAAGGAGATGTGTTTCATTGTGTATCAGCCTCGGGTACGGCTACCCGGAATCAGTGGAGCAATTCCCGAGGATCGCCTCGAAAACAGTGCCCGGAAAACAAACAAGCCTCGCTCCGGAGCACCGGGCGAGGCTTGTGGATGCGGGAACGACTCCCGTCAGTCCAAAGGCCTCACCAGGCAAACCTCGCCGAGCATGCCAGCTGGCATAGCGGTCCGGCATAGCAGATTGCCAAACCCGCGATTCGCGATTCGCCAGCGAATGACACCGTGCTTCCCACGGCGATTCTCGCTGCTATGCACAAATTTGTGGCGCGGGGAGTTCATGGCTTTCTTCGCACACAGTGTAGCAACTCAATTCTCCGCGTCAAGCAACCTCTGCAGATTCTCACAATAGATGTTGCACTGCACCAGCATCTGCTACGCCGCGCACCGCGATGCGAGTAGCATGCCCGCTTGTCCAAGACCACCGACGCTCCGCTCCACTGCCCCCACTTCGGCCGCTGCGGCGGCTGCAGCCAACTCGACGTGCCGATCGCCGAGCAGCTGGCCCGCAAACGACGCCACGCGACCGAACTGCTGCAGGCCTTTCTCGATGGCCAGGAAGTCGCGATTGCGCCGGGGCCGCGCACGCCGCGCCACGACCGCACGACGATCCTCTATCCCGTACAGCTGTTCGAACGGCAGGCGACACTCGGCATCTACCGCACGGGCACCCACCTCATTGAGCCAATCCGCGATTGCCGCATCCAGCACAAGGCCCTCACCCTGCTGGGCGTGCGCGCTGGCGATGTGCTGCGCAAACTGAACCTGCCCGTCTACAACGAAGAGACGCACAAAGGCTTCATCCGCGCCTTCCGCGCCCGCGTGATGCCTGGCAGCAACGAACTCATGGTCGGCATCATCTCGACCCGGCGCGAGTTCTCCGAACGTGAGACGCTGGGCAAGATGCTGTGGGACGCGGCCAGCAACCTGCGCGACGAACAGGGTAAACCGCTGCAACTCGTCGGTGTCGCGCTCAATATCAACGAAGTGCCGGGCAACGCGATGCTCGGCCCCACGACGATGGCACTACGCGGCCGTTCGTCCCAGACGGACACCGTTGCCGGCCTCAAACTGCAGGTTTCCTTTACCAGCTTCTACCAACACAATCGCCACGCCGACGCCATCCTGTTCCGCCCCGCACTGGCGATGCTCGGCGACGTCACCGGCCTGCGGATCGTCGACGGCTACGGCGGCATCGGCGCCTTCGGCCTGCGCCTGCTCAAAGCCGGCGCTGGACATGTGACGATCGGCGAGAGTTCGCCGGTCGCCTGCGAAGACGCCCGCGTGAACCTGCGCGAGAACGGCTTTTCCAACGGCGAAGTGCGCGAGCAGCTGTTCGGCAGCGCGCCGTTGCCCGAATGTGATGTGCTCGTGGTCGACCCACCGCGCGCGGGCCTGCAGGAGATCGGCTGCGCCGCCGTGCTCGCCGCAAAACCACCGCGCGTGCTGCTGGTGTCGTGCTCACTCGAGTCCTTGGCGCGCGACCTCGCGCTGTTGCACGAGCATTACCGGACGGTGGCGGTGAGGTTGTGCGACCTGTTCCCGCATACGGAACATGTCGAGGCGGTGACGTTGCTCGAACGGCGGTAGGTGCCGTCGCGGTCAACCCCGCGCCGCCTCCTCCAAAATGAGATTCCACCAAACCCGGGACATTCCCCCACCGACCCGGGCCAACCACTACACTGGTTCCTGACCTTCGGCCGCACTTTGCGGGTGTCGCGTCACCGCGACCGCCGCCAAGGCCCGAGTGCAAGAACCTGATCCCGGCTACATCGTCCGCCTGCAAGACCTGACCTTCGGTGGTCGCGAACTGTCCCTGCAGAGCCTGCTCGATACGCAGCAGTTCCACGACCCCGAGCAGGTTGCCGAGAAACTCGGCGTGAGCCCGTCGCACTGGTCCCTGTTTGGCGTGTTGTGGCCATCCGCATGCGTGCTGGCCGAACTCATGGCCCACATCGACTTCCGCGGTCGCCGCATACTCGAAGTGGGCTCTGGCCTCGGCCTCGCCAGCCTCGTTGCGCAATGCCGCGGGGCGGACGTCACCGCCAGCGACCTGCACCCGCTGAGCCAGCTATTCCTCGATGGCAATGCGACTCGCAACCAATTGCCCCGGATCCCATTCCATCGCGGCAATTGGTCCGAACGCGATGCGCACTTGGGCCAGTTCGGCTTGATCGTGGCGAGCGATGTGCTCTACGAGGACAACCACGCCGAACTGCTCGCGGGTTTCATCGACCACCATGCCGACCGCGAAGTCGAGGTGCTCGTCGTCGATGCCGGCCGCGGCCACCAGAACAACTTCGCGCGGCGCATGGAAGACCTCGGGTACACGCACACGTTCGAGCACCCGCTGCCGCAGGTGACCCAGGCTGGGCGCTGGAAGGGCAAGATCCACACGTTCCTGCGGGCGATCTGAGTGGACTGCGGGTCGAAAGACCTGCTTTGCAGGTAAAGCTGCCATGGACAAGACCCGATATGATCTAATACGATCTTATAGCATCCATGGCCAAGAAGTCCGAAAAACGCACAACCGCCCTGAGCATCTCGCTGCCTGAAGAGCTGGCGCGAGCAGTCTCGCGCCGCGTCGAAGGTGGGCTCTATGCAACGGCAAGTGAAGTCATCCGGGAAGCACTTCGCCTGCTACTAGAGACAGAGGCGAGACATGCCCACTGGCAACAGAACCCAGTTGGGCGACGCCTCGCGACAACCTTCGAGCTCGCCGAACTTGGCGCGGCCATGAGGGCCACCAGACTCAGCCGCGAAGGTGACCCCGCTGCTGAATCAACCACCGTGAAGGGCAACGTGGAGGACGAAGACAACCAGCTAGCCCCTGGTCTACGCCTGGCCCCGAAGCGACTGAAGAAACTCAAACGGGCTGCATCCTCGACCCCGCGCAAATAGCGACTAACCGAGCAGCAACTCGAGATCCCCGCGCGACAGCCCCTGCAGCAGCGACCGCTCGCCACCAAACACCGCATCGCACAGCGCGCGCTTCTGCGCCTGCAGCTCAAGAACACGCTCTTCGACGGTGCCGCGGCAAACCATGCGGAACGAGCCCTGCCCGCCGGCCCCTGAGGTCCGAACATCATCAGGGCCGACTAAGCCGATGTGAGCAGCAATTGGGCCAACGCCCCACACTTCTCTGGATACACTTCTCCAGACACGGATGTCCATAATGGTCAATGCATGGCCGCTGCTCGCTCTCGCCGCCCTCACCGGAATCACACTTTTCGTCAGGCGCAACAGCGACATCACAACCCCTCCTCCGGCCGCGTCCAAGCTCGCTGCGACCACCGCCGCCGATCCGGTGACGGGCGAAGAGACCGCCGTGCTGACCGCACCGCCAATGGTCCCGCCGCCAATCACCCGCAAGCACGCCACCAAGGTCAAGGTCGCCTTGGAGGTAAAGGAGTTCCTCGCCCCGATCGCCGACGGTGTGGACTACACGTTCTGGACCTTCGGCGGCAGCGTGCCAGGGAGCTTCATCCGCGTGCGCGAAGGTGATCTGGTCGAGTTCACACTGAAGAACCATCCAGACAACCGCATGCCACATAATATCGACTTGCACGCGGTTACCGGCCAGGGTGGTGGCGCCGCGGCGTCGTTCGTGGCACCCGGCCACTCGGCGACCTTCTCGTTCCAGTGCCTCAATCGTGGCCTCTACGTCTACCACTGCGCGACGGCGCCCGTCGGCATGCACATCGCAAACGGCATGTATGGCCTGATCCTGGTCGAGCCCAAGGAAGGCTTGCCCAAGGTCGACCGCGAGTTCTACATCTGCCAGGGCGACTTCTATACCGAAGGCGCCTACGGGCAGGCCGGGCATCAGCAGTTCTCGATGGAGAAGGCCATCAAGGAAGAACCCGACTACGTGCTGTTCAACGGGCGCGTCGGGGCCCTGACCGGCGACCAGGCGATCACCGCCAAAGTCGGCGAGACGGTGCGCCTCTACGTCGGCAATGGCGGCCCCAACCTGGTTTCCAGCTTTCACGTGATCGGCGAGATCTTCGACGCGGTCATGGCCGAAGGCGGCGACCAGCGGACCAACAACGTGCAGACTACGCTGATCCCAGCCGGTGGCTCGGCGATCGTCGAGTTCAAACTCGATGTGCCGGCAAACTACATCCTCGTCGACCACGCGATCTTCCGCACCTTCAACAAGGGCGCCCTCGGCATCCTCAAGGTCGAGGGTAAGGAGGATGCGTTGGTCTATTCCGGCCGCCAACAGGAGGGGATCTACCACCCCGAAGGTGGCGCGCTGCAGACCCTCCCCCGTGGCGACAATGCGAAGATCGCCGCGGCGCCAGCTGACCGCAGCAAGGAAGAACGCCTTCAACTCGGCAAGAGGATGTTCGAGTCGATCTGCTTTGCCTGCCACCAGAAGGAAGGTCAAGGCGTGCCGAATGCGTTCCCCCCCCTCGCCAAGAGCGACTACCTGATGGCTGATCGCGCCCGCGCGATCCGTACCGTGCTGAGCGGCCAGCAAGGCAAGATCACGGTCAATGGGGTCGAGTACAACGGTGTGATGCCGGCCCAGAACCTCACTGACGACGAGGTTGCCAACGTCATCACCTCTGTGATGAACTCTTGGGGGAACCAGGCCGACATGGTCACCAGCACGGAAGTGGCGAAGGTCCGAGCCACCCTCGGACACTGAGATCCATCATGCGCCATACAGCGTGGTTGTGCGCGGTGGTGGTCGGGTGCGGTGCTGAGCCACCACAACCGGCGTCGATTCCCATCCCCACCCCGGCGCCCGCCGAGTCCGCCCAGGTGGACGATCCTGGCCCCACGATCCTGGTCGCAGTGCCCGCGTCCGAATATCGACCGCTGTTTCCCAGCAAGGGCCAGACAGCGGTTGCCGTGGCCCCGTTCGCGCTGGAACGGACACCGGTCACGCACGCGCAGTTCCTGGCCTTCGTGGCGGCCATGCCAGAGTGGCGACGTAGCAGGGTGCCGTCCCTCTTCGCCGACAGCGGCTACCTCGCCGATTGGGCCGAAGACCTCTCTCCACCTCCAGACGCCACCGAGCGTCCCGTGACGGCAGTGTCGTGGTTTGCGGCGAGAGCATATGCCCGATGGCGCGGCCGACGCCTCCCGACCCTGGCCGAATGGGAAGCCGCCGCCCAACTGCCACTGGCCGATGGTGGCAATGCAGCCCGCGCGGTCCTGGCATGGTATGCCAAACCTGCCTCCAGCGGCCCGCAACGCCTCGGCACAGGCACGAGGAACGTCCTCGGCATCGCCGACTTGCACGGCCTCGTCTGGGAATGGGTACTCGACTTCGGCGGCGCCATGGTGACCGGCGACGCCCGCAGCGACAGCGACCTGCAGAGATCGCTGTTCTGCGGAGCTGGCGCCGTTGGTTCGGCCCGCCCCGACGACTATGCGGCATTCATGCGCATGGCAATGCGCTCCAGCTTGCACGGCCGCAACAGCACCAAGACCCTCGGCTTCCGCTGCGCTACCGACCAGATTCCAGGAGCTCGATGACCATGCAACCGACGTCGATTCGAATCACTCTAGCAGCCGTGGCTATCGCCGCCTTCGCCTGCACTCGAGAGACCAGCGGCTCCTGTTGCGGCACAACCCCAGCCGCTGCCGCCCCACTGCCAGGCTCCTCGCTTTGGCAGATCGCGGCCAAGTGCCACGACCAGACGGGCCGCCTACGCTCGTTGACCGAGTTCCGCGGCCGACCGGTGTTGATCACCATGGTATTCACGAACTGCGCCTACGCCTGCCCGACGATCGCCGCCGACCTCAAGGCTGTGCTCGCGAAGCGGGCAGCCAATACCGACCTGCATGTGCTCATGGTGTCGATGGACCCTGCCCGCGACGACTCGGTAGCTCTGGCGGCGTTTGCCGAGCGTCACCACTTGCCGGCGGAGCGGTTCACGCTTCTGCAACCACCGGCCGAAGTCGTGCCGGACCTCGCTGCCGTGCTAGGCATCCGCTACGCGCCATCCGAAGGGGGCGACTTCTCGCACAGCAACGTGCTGACCTTGCTCGATCACGACGGTTCGATCGCGGCCCGCCTCGAAGGACTCGGTGCCGACCCAACGCCCCTGCTGACCGCCTGGGATCGACTCCATTCCACCTCTGCTCACTGAGCCGCCAGTCCTTGGCCCGATGCCTGCCACCTCGATGACTCGACCGCGCCGCACCTTCGCCGATCCACCAGGCGGCACACTGCCCTGGCTGATCGTCGCCCTCGAACTGGCGACCTTCACCATCGTCTTCCTCGCAATTGCGCTCCTGCAGCGCAGCGACCCAACCACGTTCGCCGCCGGGCGCAGCGCCTTGTCGGCACCGACGGGTCTCGCGCTGACGCTGCTCCTGCTGACGAGCGGCGCCCTGGTGGCCAGCGGGGTCCATGCATTCCGCCGTGACCGGCCCATCGCCGCACGTCGGGGCCTCTTGGCCGGGGCCTCGCTGGGCGGCGCGTTCGTCATCCTCAAGGGACTCGACTACTGGCACCACGCCGCACTAGACCACGGCTTGGGTACGGATCTCTTTTGGGACACCTACGTGTTGGCCACCGGCTTCCACCTGATCCACGTCGCGGTCGGCATCACGGTACTGATCGGGGCCGCCCGCGCCATCGAACGCCTGCCCCTTCGGGACGCCGAGACCTCGATTGTCGGGCCCGCTCTGTTCTGGCACATGTGCGATGTCGTCTGGTTCTTCCTGTGGCCCCTGTTCTATGTGGCGCCCGCATGAAGACCATCCTCTGTTGGCTTGCATTGGGTGTCCTGGCCACAGTCGGCTGCTGGGTGGGCCGTCTCGATATCGCCCTGCTCGCTGCCGGCATCAAAGCAACGCTGGTGGGGCTTCACTTCATGGAACTCGGCGAGGCGGCGCGTTGCCACGCCAACGCGTGGGTGGCCTGGACGAGCGTCGCAGTGGGCACGCTCTTGCTGATCAATTGACCGCAAACCAACCGTAGCACCGAGGGCCACGCAGTAGCGTTCATCGCCTTTGCCAAGCCCCTCGTTGGACCTTCAGGCCATTACTAGCCGCCTCCATTCCAGCAGACATGGTCCGCCGCCCGATGGTGCTCGCATGGTCCTGCCTCCCAACAGCACGCCCGCCGACAAGCAGCCCGGCCGACTGCGCAATCGACTCCTGATCCCAATCGTCGGCATCGGTCTTACCCTGGGACTTGCCTCGTGGGGAATGTCCGAAGCGGCGCTACGCAGCACCACCGAGTTGGCGGGACTCGCCACGGCCAAGACCATGGCGGCGGAAACGGCATCCCTGCGCAGGTTTTATACAGAGCAAGTGGTCACTCGGGCCAAGCAGGCGGGCATGTCAATTGGCCACGACTTCGCCACCAAGGACGGGATGTTGCCAGTGCCAGCGACCTTCGTAAAAACGCTGGGCGAGCAGATCGCCAAGGACCATCCCGGCACCAGCGTGCGACTGTTTAGCAGCTATCCGTTTCCCCACGCCAAAGCAACTTCGCGCTACGACGAGTTCGAAACCGCGGCACTACAGCACTTCGCGAGCGGCCCAAGTGAGCCATTCTGGCGACTCGAGACCATCGACGGTCGCCGTTCGGTCCGCTATGCGGTAGCGGATGTAATGGGCGCAAGCTGTGTTGCCTGTCACAACAGCCACCCTGATTCTCCCAAACGGGATTGGCAGGAAGGCGACGTGCGTGGCGTGCTCGCGGTAGCAGTACCGATTGACGATCTGGTAAAGGGCATGCAGGCTGCGGCGGACACCAACCTCGCCGCCATTGTACTCGGCATCGTCGGGATGGTCGCGGCGTTGACTCTGTTGCTACGCCACTACCTGGAACGCCCGGTACGACAGCTGGTCGAAGACCTGGCGACGATTCAGAGCACGCACGACTTGACCCGGCCGATGCGGGCCCAACGCAACGACGAAATTGGCACTCTGCAGAGGGGCATCAGCTCGTTCGTGGCAGTTCTGCGAGGCGTGATCGGCAAGGCGAGTAGTACCGCTTGTCAAGTTGCTGCAGCGAGTCGTGAATTGGAGAAGGCGACCCAACTGGTCGCGAACGGCGCCTCGGAACAAGCATCTACTCAGCAAGAGATCAATGCTGCATTGGAGGAGATGAACGTGAGCACCAAACAGACCTCGGCGAGCGCGCAGCGGGCCAGCGTCGCCGCCGCGGCCTCACGCCAGATGACGGCACAAGGGCGTGACGAAGTCCGCAACATGCGCACCGCCGTTGAGGAACTGCAGCGATCATCTACCGACATCGCGGTAATTCTGAAGACCATCGACGGTATCGCGTTCCAAACCAACTTGTTGGCGCTGAACGCTGCCGTCGAGGCGGCGCGTGCTGGCGAAGCCGGCAAGGGATTCTCCGTCGTCGCTGAGGAGGTGCGCTCGTTGGCGCAACGCTCGGCGGAGGCTGCCCGTACCAGCGCGGAACGCATCGCGCACTCCGCCAAGTGTACGACGCGCAGCGCAGAGGTGGCCGCCCGCGTGGACCAAGCATTGGTGAGCATTAGCGGCAGCACCGACGAGGTCGATACGCTTCTGGCTCAGATCGCCACGGCGAGCACGGAACAGGCCCAGGGTATCGCCCAGATTTCGGGCAGCATGGAGAACCTCGGACAGGTCACGCAGCAGAATGCGGGGACGGCCGAAGAACTGGCGGCCACCGCCAGACAGGCAGCCGCCGAGGTCGAGGTTCTTCGCAGTCAGGTGGCAAGGTTCGAGGTCGAGGCTAGCCCCGTCGGTGCCTGAGTAGGTCTAGGCCCATTCCTGGGCCGTTTGCCCCAGCCGCTCTGCGCACTTCGACCACGAAAGCAGGCTGTTCGGCCAACGTTCGCCGCTTAGTGGACATGTTTGTCCACTATTGGCGACAACCACAGCGAGGAGGCCCCTCTTGCTCTCGAAATCCGCAGCCCGCCGGTTCTTCCTCGGCGGGACATTCGTGTGCTTCGGCGCATTCGTCCTGCTGACGCTGGACACCCTGCGTCGCATCCCAGCCCAAACCAACCAAGACGCGATGACCGCCGATGTGGTCCGCGGCAAGCACTTGTGGGACTCCAGCAACTGCATGGGGTGCCACACACTGCTAGGCGAAGGCGCCTACTACGCGCCAGAACTGACCAGAGTCTACGAGCGCCGCGGCCCGACCTTCATCACGGCGATGCTCAAGGACCCGGCCGCGATGTACCCAGGCCAACGACGCATGCAGGACTACAAGTTCAGCGATGCGCAGATCGCCGATCTGGTCGCGTTCCTGCAGTGGATAGGCACGATGGACCTGAATGGTTTTCCCGCCAAACCGACGCTGGGACAGGTCGCCGTCGTCAACAGCTCCACCGGGGAAACGATGGCCGCGACTGCCGACCGCCCACTCGTCTTCAACCAACTGTGCATCGCCTGCCACTCTCTCGGTGGGCAAGGTGGAATGGTCGGCCCGGCCCTCGACGGCGTCGGCAACCGA
This sequence comes from Planctomycetota bacterium, assembly GCA_020851075.1. GTDB lineage: Bacteria > Planctomycetota > UBA1135 > UBA1135 > UBA2386 > JADZDL01. Next base: position 34,282 of record JADZDL010000368.1, read on the forward strand.
CTGACCGCCGACTACATCAAGAGTTGGTTGAGGGACCCCCTGTCCGTCAAGAAGGACAGCAAGATGCCAAAACTGCCCCTCAGCGAAGAGATCATCACCGAACTGGTCGCGTTCCTCAGCAAACAGACGACTGCATCGACCCCGAAGGAGGCAGGCAAGTGAAGTACGAATCGCAACGTGTGGCCTGGTGGTTCTTCGCAACCAGCATGCTGCTGCTCACCCTGCAGCTCGTCTACGGCTTCATCATGGGGTTCGCCCACATGGGGCTCGACGGCTTGCACGACGTGATCCCATTCCACGTCGCCCGCGCCACGCACACCAACCTGTTGGTGGTCTGGCTGCTGTGCGGATTCATGGGGTCCGCCTACTACATCGTGCCCGAAGAGGTCGGGCGAGAGCTGTTCAGCGTGAAACTGGCATGGTTACAGCTGATCTCGCTCGTGGTGGTCGGCGTCGTCGCGATCGTCGGGTTCCACTTCCAATGGTGGGAAGGCCGCAAGTTCCTTGAGATCCCGCGTCCTCTGGACTGGCTGGTCGTCGTCAACGTATTGCTATTCCTGTTCAACATCGCCAAGACGATGTGGAAGAGCCCGCGCATCACGACCACGAGCTGCGTGCTGTTCTTCGGCCTGCTGATGGCGGCCCTGCTCTACCTGCCGGGCATGATCCCGACCGACCACCAGACCCTCGACAGCTACTGGCGCTGGTGGGTGGTGCACCTCTGGGTGGAGGGCGTCTGGGAGCTGATCATGGGCGGCATCCTCGCTTACCTGCTGATCAAACTGACGGGCGTGGATCGCGAACTGATCGAGAAGTGGCTCTACGTGATCGTCGGCCTGACGTTCCTGTCGGGCATCCTCGGCACCGGCCACCACTACTACTACATCGGCACGCCGCGCTATTGGCTGCTCATCGGCGGCCTGTTCGGCGCGCTCGAACCCCTGGCCTTCCTCGGCATGGCCATCTATGCGATCGCGATGGCGAAGAAGGGTGGTCGCGCGCACCCCAACCGCAACGCGCTGGCCTGGACCATCGGCTGCTCGATCATGTCGTTCGTCGGCGCCGGATTCCTCGGCTTCGCCCACACCCTGCCGCAGGTGAACATGTATACGCACGGGACGCTGGTCACGGCGATGCACGGTCACATGGCGTTCTGGGGCGCCTATGCGATGCTCGTGCTGGCGATCATCTCCTACGCGCTGCCGCAGCTGACGGGGCGCAAGCTCCACGACACGCCACTCGCCACGTTCGCGTTCTGGGCCTCCAACATCGGCATGGTCGCGATGACGCTCGCGTTCGCGGTCGCCGGCGTGACGCAGGTCGTGCTCGAGCGCCGCGTCGGCATGGACTTCCTGACCGTGCAGAAGGAACTGGAAGTGCACTTCTTCGGCCTGATCCTGGCGGCGACGTTGTTCGCGGCCGGCATCGTCGCCTACCTGGTGCAGTTCGTGCGCTACGGCATGCCGAAGGGTGACGTAATCGGGGACGTCGACGAAACCAGCGAAGTGCCTGCCGTCAGCACCGCCGCCGAGGCCCTGTCGTGAACGCGCCGGCAGCGACACTGCCGGCTCGGGCGCCCTGGTACCGGGCCAGCGGCCGCGAGAAGGAGATCCTGCGCGTCGCCGCGGCGCAGGGCCTACCGGTGCTGCTGAAGGGGCCAACCGGCTGTGGCAAGTCCCGCTTCGTCGAAGCGATGGCGCACGAACTCGGCCGACCGCTGATCACCGTTGCGTGCAATGAGGAAACCTCCGCAGTCGATCTTTGTGGTCGGCACCTCGTCATCGGCGGTGACACCGTGTGGCAGGACGGCCCCGCGGTGCGCGCTGCGCGCCTTGGGGCAGTGCTCTACCTCGACGAAATCGCCGAAGCACGCGAAGACGTGCTCGTTGTCTTGCACCCATTGGCCGACCACCGGCGCCAGCTGTGGCTCGACCGGCGCGACGAGGTCGTCACTGCCGCGCCTGACTTCCTGCTGGTGGCATCCTTCAATCCAGGCTACCAGGGCGCGCTGAAAGAGCTGAAGCCCTCCACCCGCCAGCGGTTTGTCACCCTGGCGTTCGACTGGCCCGAAGCGGCGGTCGAAATCGAGATCGTCGCGACTGAGAGTGGCATCGATGCACCAATCGCCAAACGCCTGGTGGCATTCGCCCGCAAGGTACGTAGCCAGCCCGAACTCGGCCTCACCGAAACCGTCTCCACCCGGCTGCTGGTCGCTGCCGCCAGGCTGATCCGCGCCGGAGTGCCGGCACGGGCGGCCTGTGAAGCGGCGATCGTGCAACCGTTGACCGACGATCGGGAGATCGCCGCGACCTTGACCAACGCGGTCGCCTTGGCGTTCTAAGCCCATGAGCCTCGACGAACGTCTGTTCGGTAGACTGCATCAATGGTGGACGAGCCGCCGCCAGAACGCCGCAGCGGCCAACCACCTCGACGTCGAGGCTCTTGCGCCAATGCTGCAACGCCTGGCGCCACTGCTCGCCGGGAAACCACTCGCGGTCGTATTCGGCGACGAGCCCGCCGTGCTCGGGGAACGAATCGTGCTGCCGCGCCAGCTGTCGCTTGCGAGCGGGCGCGATGACGCCTGGCAGATGCTCCTCTGGCGACTGGCCCTGAGTGCCGCCGCCCACGCCACCGACACCACCGCGCTACCGACAGTCGGGCCGATCCACGCGTTGCGGGCCGAGTTGCCGACCCTGCGCACCTGGCTGGACGAAGAGTGGCCCGCCGCACTCGACCTGCAGGCCGCCGCTACCCGCCATGCCACAGCACTCGGCCACGTCGGCGACGACCCCTGGCTCGCCGTCTGTGGTGCGCTGCCGCGCCCGAGCGCGCCTTCGCAAGCCGGCACCACGGCGGCACCGACGCCAGCGACGCGCGACGCCATGCCCCACGGCACCGAGCGCAAGGCGAAGGGCCAACGAACCGCCGAGGCCATCGAAGTGGATCGCCGCGACGACGGTGCCACGCCGCTCGCCCATGTGTTCGAGAAGGTGAAGACCGCCGAAGAACACACCGGCGGCAACCGCGCCATGGATGGCAGTGACGAGCTGGCCGACCACCTGGCGGCACTTGAAGAACTCGATCTGCGCCGCGTCGTGCGCAGTCACCACGCCACCGCGTCGGTGTTCCGCGCCGACCTCACGGTCGAGACTGCCATGGTCGAACTCAGCGACACGGGCCCGGCGCCTAGCGCGACGATCCCATACGACGAGTGGGATGAGAAGCACCGCCAGTATCTGCCGGGATGGTGCGCCATCCATGCAACGCACGCCCCCCCACCTCCAGATCCGGTCGCCGCGGCGAACGCGGCCCGAGTCCTGCGAACCCGGCACGCGGCACTTCTGCGGACGCTTCGCCTGGAATTCCACCGCCTGCAACGGCACCGAGCCGTCCGCCGCCGGCAACCTTCAGGTCCCAACCACGATCTGGACGCCATCGTGGAACAGCACGGCGCCGTGGTCGCGGCTCGCGCAGGTTGCGGCACTGCCGGAGAAGCACGACTGTACGAAGCTCGGCGCGCTGCGCCGCCCCACGTCGCGACGCTCATTCTGCTGGATCGTAGCCTGTCGAGCGACAGCTGGGTACAGGGACACCGCGTGCTCGACACGGCGCGCAACGCGACGCTCCTGCTGGGCGACGTACTACAGGACGTGCAACTCTCCTTCGCCGTAGCGACGTTCTGCAGCCATTCTCGCCGCGACTGCCGCTTCGATTCCGTGAAGGACTTCGCTGCGGACTGGCACCGCTGTAGCAGCCGCTTGTTCGGATTGCGCCCGGATGGCTACACGCGCATTGGTCCAGCCATCCGCCATGCGACGGCGCTACTGGCCAAGGAGCCTGCGCGGCATCGCTTGTTGCTCGTGGTCAGCGACTGCAAACCCGTCGACTACGATCACTACGAAGGGCGCCACGGCACCGGCGACGTTCGGCAGGCCTTGCGGGAAGCGAGTCGCGTCGGGGTGAAGGTGCTCGCTCTGGCGATCGACGGCACAGTCGGCACGCACTTGCCGCGGATGTTCGGGCCGCAGGGGTTTCGGATCGTGCCCAACGTCGCCGCGCTGACGACGGCGTTGGCTCGACTGCACGAGCGGCTGCTGCACTGAATTGAACCGCGGTCGGCTTGGCAGAGTCTTGAGCCTCTGGCGGACGTCGTGATCCACGCGCGGGGCCTTGACCGCCGCCGAAAACCCGTCCGAACGGGCGCAACTGCGCAACCGTGTGGGGGTCACGCTGCGTATGGCCAGAAGCCCACTAAGGGATTACCTACAAAGGATGCAGGCGATTCCGAAGTTGATCCAGGGTGGTATGGGCATAGGCGTATCCGATTGGCGACTGGCCCGCGCTGTGGCAAGTCTCGGCCAGCTCGGGGTGGTGTCGGGCACCGGCCTCGACACGGTATTTGTGCGACGCCTGCAGTCTGGGGACATAGGCGGCCACCTGCGCCGGGCTTGCGCCCACTTCCCCTGGCCCGGCGTAGCGTCAAAGATCCTGCAGCGATGGTTGCGGCCAGCCGGGCGCACGCACGGCGAACGCTATGAACTGGTGCCCTTGTATGTGCACCGAACCGACCCGGAACGCGATGCTCTGGTCGTACTCGCCAACTTCGCCGAGGTCTGGCTGGCTCGCGAAGGCCACAACGGGCTCGTCGGCATCAACCTTCTGACGAAGATTCAGCCACAAACACTGCCGGCCCTGTATGGCGCCATGCTGGCCGGCGTAGCATGCGTACTGATGGGCGCCGGTATTCCCCGCGAAATCCCTGGCGCGCTCGACGCGCTGGCAGCTCATTCTCCGGCCTCGCTTCACTACGAAGTCGCTGGGGCAAACAACCCGGTGCACATCGAGTTCGACCCGCACGCCTACTGGCATGAACTGCCTGCAGCGCTGTCCCGGCCCCAGTTCTTGGCGATTGTCGCCGCGCACTCTCTGGCAACCGTTCTGCAGCGCAAGGCCAACGGACGCATCGACGGGTTCGTAGTCGAGAGCCCAACCGCTGGCGGTCATAACGCCCCCCCGCGCGGCAACCTAGCACTCGACGAACGAGGGCAACCAGTCTACGGCGTGCGCGATGAGGTAGACCTCACAGTGATGCAAGGGCTCGGCCTACCATACTGGCTCGCGGGCGGGGTCGGTTCGCCGGAGGGCGTGAAGTCGGCTTTTGAGCAAGGCGCAGCCGGAGTGCAGGTGGGCACGCTGTTCGCGTTCTGCGACGAATCCGGAATCACCCGCGAACTCAAGGATGCGACAATCGCCGCCGCCAACGCGGGATCGCTCCGGATACACACCGACCCACGCGCTTCGCCGACCGGCTACCCGTTCAAGCTCGTACAAGCGGCCGGAGTGCCCGAGTCCTCGCCCGAGCGTGACCGGGTCTGCGACCTCGGCTACCTGCGCACCCCATACCTCCGGCCCGACGGGTCCATCGGTCAACGCTGTTCAGGCGAACCGCTCGCACACTACGTGAACAAAGGCGGCGACCCAGCCGATACCATAGGCCGCCGTTGCCTATGCAACGCTCTGATGGCAAACATCGGGCTCGGCCAGGTGCGCGGCGCAGGCACTACGGAACAGCCGCTGTTGACCGCGGGCGACGATCTAGTGCGCCTCGCAAGGTTCCTCGCCGGGCGGGTTCGTTACCGCGCTGCCGACGTGGTCCAGTATCTGCTCCAAGCAAACTCGCGGCAACAGGCCCTCGTCTAGCCGTCGAATAGCGATCTAACCAAGCAGCAACTCGAGATCCCCGCGCGACAGCCCCTGCAGCAGCGATCGCTCGCCACCAAACACCGCATCGCACAGCGCGCGCTTCTGCGCCTGCAACTCGAGCACACGCTCTTCGACGGTGCCGCGGCAAACCATGCGGAACGCGTGCACGACGCGCTTCTGGCCGTACCGATGCGCACGGTCGATCGCCTGGCTCTCAGCCGCGGGATTCCACCACGGATCGAGCAGGAACACGTAATCGGCCGCGGTCAGGTTGAGACCAACCCCACCGGCCTTCAGGCTGATCAGGAACACCGCGCACTTGGGATCGTTCTGGAAGCGCTCGACGCGCGCCGCGCGGTCCCCCGTGCTGCCGTCGATGCGCGTCCACTCGATGCCGCGCGCGCGCAGGTGCGGCTCGACGAGATCGAGAAACCCCGTGAACTGCGAGAACACGAGCGCTTTGTGCCCTTCTTCGGCGAGCTCTTCAAGGCGCGGCAAGAGCGCATCGAGCTTGGCGCTCGACGATTCGAGCCGGGCCGGATCCAGCAGGGCTTCGTGGCAAGCGGCCTGGCGCAGTCGCAGCAGCGCTTCGAGCACGACCACACCTTGGTCCTTGGCGGCCACGCCGGACTCGTTCGGCAACGGCGCCGCGAGCAGGCGCTGCTTGTAGTAGCGCTTCATCTCGTCGTAGCGGCGCCGCTGGTCGGGCTCGAGATCGCACCAAAGCGTCTGCTCGATCTTCTCGGGCAGGTCCTTCAACACCTGCGACTTCGTGCGGCGCAGCATGACGGGCCGCAACGCGCCCTGCACGACCTGGCGATGGCGCGCGAGTGCCGCGGGCGAAGTGCCAGCTTCAAACAGGCCGCGGAACGCGTTCAAACGGCCCAGCATGCCCGGATTGAGGAACTCAAACAGCGACCACAGTTCGCCGAGGTGGTTCTCGACGGGCGTGCCCGTGATCGCGAGCCGATGGTGCGCGCGCAGCAGCCGCACGGCCTTGCTGGTCTGGCTGTCCGCGTTCTTCGCCACGTGCGCCTCGTCGAGGATCACGTGGTGGAAACGCTGCGCACGCTGTTCAAACTCGGCCGCGTCGGTGCGCAGGAGCCCGTAGGTCGTGAGCACGAGGTCGCTGTGGGCCAGTTCTTCGGCCGAAGCCTGCCAGCGGTCCGACTTGCTGAAATCGAGCACGCGCAGCGATGGAACGAACTTCTTCGCTTCCGCGAGCCAGTTGGTGAGCACCGAACGCGGCGCCACGAGCAGACTCGGGCGAACCGCGCGCGCCGTGTCGGCACAGACCGTGGCCAGGTAGGCAAGCACCTGCACGGTCTTGCCAAGGCCCATGTCGTCGGCGAGGCAACCGCCGAGGCCAAACTCGCGCAGGAACATGAGCCAGCCGAGACCCTGCCGCTGGTACGGGCGCAGTTCGCCGCAGAAACTCGCCGGCTCCATCGCGGGCGCCACACTGCGGAACGCCGCGAAACGCTCGCGCAAGGCCGCGAATGGCGCATCGACCGTGAAGTCCTCACCGTCATGCGCGAGCATCGCATCGAGCACGAGCGCCTGCGAAAGTGGCAAGCGGATCTGGCGATCGTCGAGGTCCGGGCCGAGCTGACGCAGCGTCTCGATGCGACGCAGCCAACGTTCGGGCAGCAGGCCAAATGAGCCGTCGCCGAGTTCGAGCAGGCCTTCGGGCAACAGGCGCCGGCGCAACAGCTCGGGCAGCGAACTGGTCTGGTCCGTGAACTCCACGGCGCCGGCCACTTCGAGCCATTCGCCCGCCGTGTGCACCGTGCCGCGGCCAGCCACAAACGTGCGCAGCGGCCGCCCCTCGAGTTGCGGCACGAGGCCCGCGGCAAACAGGGCCGGGATCACGTTGCCGATCGCTTCGCGCGCACAGCGCCACGTATCCCCTTCGCGGCGCTGCAGCCCAGCGGCCTGCGCGCGTTCGCTGCACTGCGATTCGGCGGCAAAGTCGCGCCGTACGAGCGCCGTGGCCTCCTGCACGAGCGGCCGGTCATCGCCGGGCAGCACGATCGTGCCCTCGTAGGCCAACTGCAGCGAAGCCTCGAAGTGCTCGTCGGTGGCCTTGGCGAGCCGCAACAACACGCGGCCGACCGGTTTGGTCGGCGGCAGGTCGGCGATCGCGCGCGCGAGGAAACGATGCGAACCAGGCACCCGCGCCAACGCACCGAGCACGTGCGCGAGATCCCCCTGCGGCACTTCGATCGGCCCATGCCGCACGAGTTCGCGCGCGAGGTCCTGCGCACCACCGAGTTCGAGGCGGATCAGGCGGCCCGGCAGCAGCAGCACGTGGTCGCTTGGCAACTGCCGCACCGAATCGAGCGGCTGGATGTCTTCGCCGCGGCACAGCAGGCCGTGCAGGTGCCCGGGTGCGTGTTCGCCCGCCTCGGCGGCCGGCGCGCGGTAGAGCACTTCGAAGTGGAACGGCTCCTCGGTGTCGATGCGCAGCGGCACCGGCGGCTCGTCACTGTCGGCGTCTAGCGGAGCGGGACCGACGAACGTGCGGCGCACGGCCGCGAGCAGTGGCAGGACCTGCGGCAGCGCACCATCGGGCAACCACCACGGATGCGACAACCGCACCGGTCCGCGGGCCGCTTTGCCAAGACCGAGCGCACCGTGACTCTGGTGCGCGTCGCGTTCGTAACGCAACAGCAAGGCGCGGTCGGCGGCCCCGAGCAACGCCACTTCTTCGGGCGTCAACGGCGCCGTGCGCGGCACGCCGAGTTCGCCGCTGCGTTTGCGTTTGCGCGAACGCAGCGACACATACAGACTGCCGTCGTCGCGCGGGCCGCGGTACGGCCGCGTCTCCAGGAAAAACTCGAGTACGGGTTGTTCGATCGAGGGATCGCGCGCAGGCTCGGTCGGCACGACGCCGGCGAGGCGGCGACGCCACGATTCGAGTTCGGCCCGGGCTTCGCTCTGCGTGCGGACGGCGGGTGGCGACGTCGGCGACGCTAGCGCCGACGCGGGTTTGGTGGGTTTGGCGGTGCCAAGCTCGGCCTCGTGCTGCGCATCCTCGATCGCGGCGAGAACGGCCCAGACGTGCTCACAATCGCCATCGTCTTCGAACGTCGGGCAATCGCACGAACCCTGCATGCGGACCGGGTCCGCGTAGTTGTCGAGTACGACGCGCTGGTTGCTGGCCCCGGTCACGGTGGCCTTGGCCCGCCGCGCACTCACTTCGTCGAGCTGCACGTGCCCACTGCGCAGACACTCGTCGCCGCGCTGCCGCACGTGCGGAGCGAAGAACGGGGCATGCGCCTGCAGGAGCGACTTCAGCATGGACGATGGCGCACGCTACCCAGAACGCGCCGTTCGTCCTAGCGCGCAGTTCCCGCGCGCCTAGAACATCGTGAAGCCAAACGCGTTCGAACTTGCGAAGCCAACCGGCCCCTGCGCATCGACGACGAGCCACTGCCCAAACAGCGAGACCCCGGCAAACGAGGGGTCGCTCGGCAGCGCAAACGTGATGCTGCCAAAGCCACCAGCAGGCATAGAACCCTGCGTCAGCCCACCCCCGCTGCCAACGGTCATCGCCGGCGTCTGCGCAAGGTAGACCGCGTGGCCCAACAACGTCGTCGGAGCCTGGTTCGCGGCGAGATCCCAGACCACGAACGGGAAGGCACCCGGCGCGCAATCGGCGAGGCCCACCGTGTAGCGCGGATTGCCCAGATACGCCGGCGCCAAGGCCACCGCACGCGGCGGCAACCCACCACTGCCCACCGTGCCCGTGCCGATCGTCTGCGGCAGCAGTGGCCCTTCGCTCCAGAGCCGCGGCCGGTCGAATGGCGGCAGTTCGTTGGCCACGCGCGGGTCAGTCATCGTCTGCAGGAACGCCACCACGCGGCCCCGATCGACGCCCGACATGGCGCCAATGATATTGAGGATCGCCGGATCCTGGTTCTGGTGGAAGTCACCGCCGCGCCGGTAGAACTCGACCGCGTCGAGCAACGTCGGCGCGCCGCCGTTGTGGAAGTACGGCGCGCGCAGTTCGACGTTGCGCATGCCCGGGATACGGAACGCGCCGAGGTCGATCGGGTTCTGCGTGACCGCGAAACGGCCCGGATCCTCGCTGTTGGGCCGCACGCCGATGTTGTGGAACGTCATCAGCACGGGCCCCGTCGACAACACCGTGGGACTCACGTCCTGATGGCACGACGTGCACAGCGCGTTGAAGATCTGCAGGCCCTGCGCTTCGGTGGCACTCAGCATGTGCTGGCCAACGAGGAACCGGTCGTAGGGCGACTGGTCGCTCACGAGCGTGCGCTGGTAGGCGGCAATCGCAAACAGGATGCGCGTGGGCGTCACGCCCGGCGAGCCATACACCTGCTGGAACAACTGCGCATAGGTCTGCCCCTGCACGAACGCCGCGAGCGGCGCCGGCACGTTCGTGGCGAGTGCCAGCGGCGTGCGCGAAGGCAGGTCGTAGGCGATCGACGTCCAACTCCGCCCCACGTGGCCCATCTCGACCTCGCTGATGGGCGGCCCCGCGGCCTGGCTTTCGAGCGCGGCGCCCAGGGGAAGCACGTTCAGCCCCGTCACCGGATCATTGAAGGCACCGCCGGCGCGCCCGTCCCAGAACAGGTTGGGCTGGTAGGCGGCATTGATCGGCGACGGCGCCCGGCGCGTGGTCACCTGCGGGTCGATGCCAAAACCAGTCGCGCCAAGGTAGCGACCAAGACTGTCCTGGCGCACGACGCCCGGCGAACCGTGGATATCGTCCGTCGTGCCATAGACGCCATCGGGGCCGGGATTGCGCGCGTTCGTGCGCGGGTCACTGCCACCGCTCGAGAAGATGTGGCAGGTGCCACAAGCCACCGTGCGCGTCGACGACAGCTGTTCGTCCCAGAACAACGCCTTGCCGAGCAGGATCTTGTCCGGGGTCGACACATTGCCAGCCGGCTGCGGCGGTGGCGGCAGGATCTGGGCGGCAAGTGGCCTCGCCAACGGCGGCAGGGCGAGCAGCAGGAGGGAAGAAATCGTGCGGAGCGAAGGCATGAGCAGAAAGCAGTGTACTCGCCGGCGGCGTTCGCTGCCCATGGGCCCAAGGATGCAGAAACACCGCACCTTCGTCGGTTCGCCCCGGTTGGCCCTACTTGCCGCCGGCCTTCTTCTGGATGCGGCCTCGGAACGTCGTCATGATCGCCTTGGCAAGGTCGCCGGAGCCTGCAATCCACTCCGCATTGCGGAACGCGCGCGGGCTCGTGGCGGCGCGGATCGCTTCGAGATACGGCTCGACGCGGGCGAACAGCAACAGGCCCTCGCCGGTGCTCTCGAGCAGGAAATCGGTATGTACGACGCCGTTCTTGGCCATGCCGTAGACCATTTCCCAGTAGGTCGAAGTCTGGCGGTACGCGCGGTTCAACGGGTGCTCGGGCTGCAGGATCGCGAGCGCCTCTTCGGCGTTGCGCGGCCAGTAGTCGCGATTGATCGCATCGCGCGATTCGCGCATCACGGGTTCGCGGCGCAGGTCGTAGATCCTCAGGATCAGTTCGGCATCGTGATGGTCAGGTGCGGCTTTGCTCATACCGATAGCGTCGCGTGGTTGGCCCGCGAAAGGAAGGGCAAGCTGGCTGGCGGCAGACGCGCCAGGCGCCGAGGAACGCCGTGCTGGCCCGCTCTGCGCCATTGCGGCAAGCCGATCGCAGTCCTCACCCACAGGGCACCCCCTCGCGGCAACTGCGCCACCCGGTAGGCTTGCCATCCCCCTCTGCGGGCCCCAAGCCCTCATGCTGCGCACCCAACCCCTCGCCTTGATTCTCCTGTGCAGCACGTTCGTGCTCGCCCAGACCCAGGCCCCCGCCGCGGCACCCGCCGATCGCGATCCGGCGCGCGCGTTCTTCGCCAAGGGCGAACTCGTGCACTTCGAGCTCGTGCTCGACCCCGTGGAGCGCAAGAAGCTCAAGGAGAAGCCGCGCGAATACGTGCCGTGCACGATCAAGGTCGACGGCAAGGAGACGTGGCTCAAGGTCGGCGTGAAACTGAAAGGCGCCGCCGGCAGCTTCCGCGAGATCGACGACCATCCGGGCTTCACCGTGAACCTCGGCAAGTTCGGCGAGAAGCAGCAGTTTCGTGGCCTGAACCGCTTCCACCTCAACAACGGCGCGCAGGATGACAGCCGCCTCAGCGAATGGGTCGGCCACGAGATCTTCACCGCCGCCGGTCGCCCAGCTCCGCGCGTCGCGCACGCGCGCGTTTCGCTCGACGGGGAGGACCTGGGCCTCTACGTGCTGCGCGAAGCGTTCGACAAGCAGTTCTTGTGGCGCGTCTTCGGCAACAACCACGGCAACCTCTACGACGGCGGTTTCTGCCAGGATATCGACCAGGATCTGCAGAAGGACGCCGGCGACGGCCCCGACGACCACAGCGACCTGCAGCGC
>JADZDL010000369.1 GCA_020851075.1 Planctomycetota bacterium
CGTCGGGTCGAGCGGCACATAACTGGCCCCGCACCGCAAGGTCGCGAGAACGGCCGTCACCATGCCAAATCCGCGCTGCGTACAGATACCAACCCGATCGCCCGGCGCGACCCCGCGCCCGCGCAACCAACCGGCCAGGCGTTCGGACGCCTGCAGCAGTTCGCGGTAGGTGCGGGACTTGCCACCAAAGTGGATCGCCGCGTGGTCGGGCGTGCGCAAGGCCTGCGCCTGGAACTGACGGTGCACACAAGGCTCGGCCGGCGCGGGTGCCTGGCTCGCATTCCAATCGCGCAGCAACCGGCGCAGTTCGGCTTCGTCGAGAATCGGCACGGCCGCGAGCGGCGTCTCGGGCAACGCCAGGGCCGCCCGCACAAACACCTGCAACCGTCCGGCCAGGCTGTGGACCTGGGCCTCGGCGAGCATGGCACGATCGTAGACGAGGACCAAAGCCCCCGCCGCATCCACCACGAACGTGAGCGTGCCGGTCGCGATCGCCGTGGGCGCTTCGGCGAGCCAGAGGCGAACGGCCGGTTCGAGTGCGGTGAGCGGCGACAGCACGTCGCCCCGGCGCACGAGCAGTTCGCGCAGCACAGGACCACGCGCCATCGCGGCATCGATGGTTGCGGCAGCACCGGCGAGGGCCGTGCGCACGGCGGCCTTCGCATCCAGATCGAACGAGACCGGCGCCGCGGCAACGGCGAGGTCTGGTGCCGCTTGCACGAGTTCTGCGTACTTGCTGCCAAGCGCCCGCAACCCGAGCGCAAAGCGGCCGACGGCCGTGATGCGCGACAGGAAGGCTGCGCACATCGCGGCGGCGGCCCGTGCCCCCCCGGGGACCGGTGGCAACGACACGGCGAGTTCGGCACGTTCGGCCACCGCCCCCGCGGGCGCGCCATCCGGCACCGGCAACGGCACCTGGTGCAGCAGCGATTCGACCCAGCCATCTTCGGCTGGCGCCGCCGCCGCACCGAGCGCAGTCAGGGTCCCGGCATCGCCGGCGATCGAGGGCATCACGGCGCCCTTCACGACGCCGTACGCGGCCAGGCGCGCGGCATCGAGCGGCCCCTGGCGCAGGCAACGTGGCCGCAGCAGGCGCACTTCGCCCTCGGCACAGGCAATCTGCACGCCCTCGTCATCGACCAAGGTCACGGTGCCCGGGGCGGCGCCGGTCGCGGGCAACAACGTCACCCCGGACGGCACGAAGACGCCGAGCGGTGCGCGCACCTTGGCGACCGCGATCGGATTGCGGTACCCACCGTGATCGAACGCGCGCACGACGCGCGCCACGGCGGCGGCGGCCTGCGCGAAGTCGAGCACCGCCAGAGCCGATGGTCGCGCGTGCTTGCCGAAGTACGTCCGCCGCGCGAGATCCTGCACCTGTGGTTCGAGCGTGCGATCCGCAAGGCGCTGGGTCAGCTCGGCGAAACTCTCCTGCCCGGCTTCGAAGCAGCGCGCGTTCAGCGTGAAGGCGGTGTCGTCGGGCGCGATCGCAAACGACCGCTGCACGAGGATCGCCCCGGTATCGGCCTTCGGCTCGATGACGTGCCACGTGACCGCATGCTCACGTTCGCCGTGCAGCAGCGACCAGCACGTCGCATTGAGTCCTGCGTAGCGCGGCAGCGGACCATCGTGGAAGTTGATCGCACGCTCGCGCGGCAACTGCAGCGCACTGGGCGGCAGAATGCGCAGCCACGTGATCGCAAACAGGTAGTCCACGGTCTCGCCGGCGAGCGCCGCGGCGAAGTCCCCCGCGGCGTCGAGGCACCGCAATTCGTTCTCCGCGCAGAACCGGCGCACCTTGTCCGCGTCCGTCGCCACCGCGACCACCCGGTGTCCACGTTCGCGCCACAATTCGAGGCATTGCAGGAGCAGGGTGTCCGACCCTACGAAAACGGCGGCGAGCGGTTGCGACATCAGGAGATCGATCGGAGGAACACGGAGGCGCCCTTGATACGGTCTCGGCCCACCGCGCACCAGACACCAACCTGCGTAGCCATGGGTGTCTCCGGACGTGGATAGGTCGCAAACTGAGCCGCCGGACGGAGTCATTGGACCTTGGCTGCACCCGGGAGAGTGCGGTAGCCTCTCCCGCGCGGGAATGGACCGACCGAGCACGGCCTTCCGCAAGTTCCACCATGACGCGGATCCTGCCCCCTTTCCGGTCCACTTCGGCTCTCCAGACGGCATTGGCACTCGCCATGGCGGTGGCGTTGCCCGCCCAGACCCCGCCGAGCCCGACGCAGCGCATCGCGACGGTGGAGCAGCAGGTCCTCCAGGCGCTGATCGGGTTCGCACGCGCGGCCGAGAGCGCCAAGTTGCCGTCCCGCGCCCGCGTTGCCTACGAGACGATCCTGGAGCACTACGACCTTGAAAACCCCACCGCCCGCAAGGGGCTCGGTTGGAAGCAGGTGAAAGGTGAGTGGCAGGCCCCGGCGGCGGGCTCACTCGCCGCGGATGCAGCGGGCCCCGACCAGCGCAAGAAAGTTGCCGAGGCCTGGCTGCTGACCAGCCGGAAGGTGGCGAAGCTGCACCGGGAACTGGGCCTCGCCCTGCGCGATGCCGGCGAACCCGCGCTCTCTACCATGCAGCTCGAACGTGCGCTCACCTTCGACCCGGACGACATCGCCGCGCATCAGGCCCTCGGCCACGAACAGTTCGAAGGTTTCTATGGCACCGCCGAGCAGCTGGCGTTCGTGCAGCGCATGCGCAGCATGCTCGAGAAGGCGAAAGAACTGCGCGCCGTGGAACCCGAGGTCAAGGAGGTCCCAGACAACAAACTGCCAAGTACGCTCCAAAGTGTGGGCCTGCGTTTCTACGGCGCCCGTTCCGAGCACTTTGAACACTGGGTCGTCGATTCGCTGCCCGATGCGATGGCGTGCGCGCAGTGGGCCGAACGCGCCGCCGCGCTCGGCACCTTCCTGCTCGGCCCGGACAACCCGCATCTGCTGCGCACCAGCGCTCTGCGCTGGTGTGGCTGCGTGCGCGACGATGCCCAGCGCGATCTCGTGCTCGAGAAGGCTCCCACGGTGCGCGGCAAACTTACACTCGAAGATGCCAAACTGTTCGGCGGCCTGCTGTTCGACTCCGCGACCGGCCGGGCGTCGATGAGTTGGCACGAGCGCGAGACTGACGCCGACCACAGCGTCGCCACCGTGACCAAACGGTGCCTGGTCGGTGGGCGCAATGTCGGCTTTGGTGAAGGGCTCGTGCACGCAACGACCTGGATGCTGTGCGGCACCACGCTTTCCTACTACTGCGACCTGCCGAAGACCCAGAGCGGCGGCGCGAAGCTGATGCCGCGCGATCCGAAGGCGTGGCTAACTCGCCTGCAGGACGAGATCGAGGCCGGCACCGACTATCCGCTCGTGCAGCTCGCGCGCGAACGCGCCGACAACTTCCACGAAAGTGCGCGCATCAAGAGCTGGAGCTTCATGCTCTGGCTGCTCGCCCGCCATCCCGATCGCTGGATCAAGTTGCTGGACAAGCTCAGCCAACCCAACATGATGCCCGAGGACGTCACGCAGATCTTCGCCACGGTCATGGAGCGCGATCTCGGCGAGATCGAAGACGAATGGCGCGCGTGGGCCCGGCGCGGATCGCGCATCGGCAAGGCCTCGGGTTTCCTCGAATGAGTCGGCGCATGCTCTGGTTCGTGCTCGGCGGTGTTCTGGCGATGGGACTGCTCGCTTTCCTCGCGGCGCCCAAATTGCACCGCTTTGCGTATTGGATCGGGCGCCGCAGCGACGCCGAGGTGGCCGCCCTCGCAACGAACGGCTGGCGCCAGGATCGCCTGGAGGTCGAACCCGGCATCCACCTCACCGGCCTCGTGCGGCCCGCGGCGGCGAGCGACGCCCGCTGGATCCTGTTCGTACCGGGCAACTCGTCGGGGATGCTGCCGGGTTTTCGCAGCGAACTCGACCAGCTGCGCGGCAACGACGACGTCGGCCTCGCCTTCTGGGCCTACCGCGGTTTTGAGGCCTCCGACGGGGTTCCTGGGCCTGCGGCGCTGGCCGCGGATCTGCTTCAGCAATGGGCTGCGGTGCGCGCCTTGGGCGTGCCCGCCGACCGCCTCGAGATCTGGGGCTACTCGCTGGGCACGCCGCTCGCTACGCAACTCGCCGCCACTCTCTGCGCGCGCGGCGAACCACCGCGCCGCCTCGTACTCGCCGCCGCCAGTGCGCGCATTCCCGTGATGCGGCACGGCCTGTTCGGGCGCTTCCTACCCGACGATGTCTACGACGCGGGCCCCGCCATTGCGGCGGTCACCTGCCCGGTCGTGCTCGTGCACGGCACCAACGATGACGCCCTGCCCATCGGCGAGGCGCGCGCGCTGGCGACTGCCTTCGGGCCGCGTGTCCAGTTTCACGAAGTGCCGGGCCGCGGCCACGTCGATCTCTGGCAGGACCTGCGGCGGCTGGCGTTTGCCCCCTAACGCACGAGGAAACGCACCGCCGGGAACGGCTCGCGCTTCTTCAGCAGCAGCGGCGGCACGGTCCACGTGACTTCGATCTCGGCGCCAGACTCCAGGGGTTCGAGCGGCACGAACGCGACACAACCATCCGCGACGTCGTCCGCATCCCCTTCCCCGAGGTAGCGCACGAGTACACCTTCGAGGCGCTGGTTGCCGCGGTAGACGGTGGCGGCCACGACGCCGAGATCGAGCGGCTGCATGGCCCGCGCGAAGTGCAGCGACAACGGCATGCCAACGGTGTCGGTCGGCTTCTTGCCGACTTTGCCGAGCGCTTCGATCGCGCGCGCGCCGAGGTCGGCAACGAGCGCCTTGCCTGGCACACCCATCTGCTGATGGCGCGGCCAGCACACCGGAAAACCATCCTTGGTCGGCACGACCGGGTCCGACAGATCCAGCGCAAACGCGTTCTTACCCTGCCGCGCGCCAAGCAGACCACGTCCCGGGTGCAGCAGCGCATCGCGCCAGACGGGGCGGCACAGCCAGTGTTCGAGGGCCTCCGCAGGCTTGTTGCCGCGCGCCCAGAGCGTCGTCTTGCCGACTGCCGCCGGCAAGACCGGCATCGGCACGGGCACCTTGGGTTTCTTCGCCTGGGCCTGTTCGGCACTGACGAGTTCGTCCGCATACTGCAGCGCCGCCAGCGAACCGACGTCTTCGGCGTAGTGGAAGCCAACCGGCCCGCGCATCGCGGCCGCGCGCGCTTCATTGATGGCATCGACGATCGCACGCGACTGCTCGCGCACGGCCCGCTCCTTGCCCTTCGGATCGCCGAGTGGATCGCTGGCCATCGCCTTGTGCAGTTCCTCGGACTTGCCCCAATACGCCCGCCATTGTTCGTCGATGACCGGCAGCGACTGGCTCGTACGCCGCTGGAACTCGGTCTCGACTTCCGGCGGCGAATGGATTTCGCGCGTCTGGCTCAAATCGAGTTCGCGCAGCAGTTCGGGCCGCCAGTGCAGAAAGTAGTCGACGACGGCCCAGGCCTTCACGCGCTGCTCGACCGTGAACCGCGCGGCGCTGATGAGCACGAGCTGGCTCGTGCGTGTGTCGCTCTTCGCCCACGCCGACTGCTCGGCGATCTTGCTCCAGACCGCGAGGTCCGGAACGAGCATCTGCTGGCTGCCCGAAGCGACCGTCTTGGAGTTCTGCTGCTCGAGCATGTAGGTCAGCGTGCGGCCAAAGAACCAACCGCACGACGCATGGCCAATGCCCTCCCAGAGGCCGTCGCTGAGCACACCGATCGCATCCTGCACGACGCCGCGCACCGCCTGGTCGAGCGCTTCAGGCTCGCCGCCGTTGGTCTTGTAGAAGCGCACCGACTTGCCACCAACGTCCAGGTAGGCGAGATCGACGTCCTTCTTGAGGAAGGCGAGGCGGGCCGGATCAAACTGGTCGGCGCATTGGTCGAGGACCTTCTGGTACGAAGCCTCGTCGCCGACGAGCATGATGTCCCGCACACGCGCCGGTTCGAAGGCCTTGCCTTCGTAGGTGCCAAGCAGCGTGTGGGCAAACAACAGCGCGCGCTCGCTGTGCTGCGCGACCGTGCGAAGATGTTCTTCCGAAAGGGTGCCCCACACCGCGAAGTGCTCGGAGCGGAAACCCTGGTGCGCGATGCCCGCTTTCTCAAACAGCGGCTGCTTGCCCTCGAGCTTCTTGATCTCGAACTGCTTGCGCAGCAACCAATCGACGGCGCCGCGGATCGACCGTTCGCGCCGCAGCAGCCCCAACTCCTCGTCGCTGCCCGAGAACCCCTCGAAGCGCTGCGTCGCGAGCACGTCCATGGCGCGCTTGTCATTGGGCGCAAAGCGCAGCACCCGCCGCCACTGCCGCATGGCATGCGACGCATCGCCGAGTCTGGTCCACCCCTCGGCCACCGCGCGATGGCCGGCGAGCAGTTCCTTCTGCAGGTCCGCCCACTGCTTGTCGACCTTCTTCAGCGCGCGGGCATCGCCCTTGAGGTCCTTCTCGATCACGAGCTTCTGCGGATCCGCGCGCCATTGGTCGCCAACCTTCGAGAACCCACACTTGTCGAGCGCTTCTTCGTTCCCACCCGCGTACTCGGTCAACAACTCGCGCCGCAACGCCAACGCCTTGCCGTGCTGCTTCTGCGCCTGGTATTCGTTGGCCACCGCATGCAGGCCAGCGACCGCGCGCACTTCGAGCTGCTGTTCCTGCGCAGCCACCGCCGCGGCATCCTGGGCCGGCAACGCGGCAAGACCGGTGAGTAGAGCAAACAGCGCGAGGGGTCGTGACATCGGCCCCAGTGTAGCGCAAGGGCCGGGCTTCTCCTTCTTCGACCAATGCGCGATGATGCGCGGATGCGGCATGCCCAGCGACTCGCCAGCACCCTCGCGGCCCTGCTCGGCCTTGCCCACCTGCTGACGGCCCAGCGCGAACTCGTGCTCCAGAACCTGACCCCCTTCGCCCATCGCGAAGTGGCGGCAGTGGTGGTGCCGTTCGCGCAAGGCGAAGTTGCCGACCTGCCCGACCTGCACATCGCGGGCGCTCCCACCGCGTGGCAACCGTTTGGGGCCCGTTGGCCCGACGGCTCCCTTCGGCAGGCAATCTGCCTCTGGCCGGCCAGACTCGAGGCCCTGCGCGAAGTGCGGGTGCAGCTCGAAGCGGGGCCGGGCGAACCGCTGCCGACCACGCCGATCGACATGCCTGACGGCACGATCGAGTTTGTGTTGCAGCAAGGGACCTCGGTGCAGCGCGCCGTGCCAACGCGCGTCCGGGACCTCGAAGCCAACCCCATGCGCCGCGTCGAGCTGCGCCGCGCGCGCCTCGGCGAACTCATCGTCGAACTCATCGTCACGGCGGGCCGCGACCAGCCGCACGCCTACGTCGACGCGGCCGTGTTCTGCTCGGATCCGCGCAGCCAGGCCATGCAATGCCAGATCGACCAGCTCGCGATCGAGAGCCACGGGCGCACCCTGGTCTTCCGCCACGCCGGCCGCCTCGGTGTGCAGCAGAACGCAACCAAGGACGGCAGCCGCGTCGTGCTGCTGCAGAAGACCGTCCTCGGCGATGGCCAGGGCCTGCGCCGCACGGGCGCCCTGCTGCCGCCACTCGCCGGCAACGACAACGATGCGCCCTTGCGCGCCGCGAGCCTCGCGCCGCTGCTCGGCGCCTGCGATTGGCGCAGAAGCGGCGCGTTTGGCGCGTTTGGCCTCGTGCCCGAGCCGCCCCCCTGGCTGCGCGGCAACGCCCTGCGCGACCATCTCGCCCAACGGCACCAGACCTTCGTCGCCGGCGACCAGGCGGGTGGCGATCCGTTTGCGCGCGGCCCCTTGGGCCTCGCCAAGCAGGCGGGCCAGACGGGCGACCAGTTCGACTTCGGCATCGTCAAGCTCTCGCTCGTCGCCGGCTCCGGCCTGCCGAGCCAACTGTTTGAAGCGGAAGCGTCGGTGCTGCAGGAAGCCTGCCGCCCGGTGCACTTCTACGAAGCCGACGGCTCGCCCGTGTTGCCCGCCGCCCATCCCGACTGGGTCGTCTGGTCCGGCCGCACGCACTGGCACCCGAAAGTCTCGCCCGACCGCCTCGGCAAGCCCGTGCCCGAACCCAAATTCGAAGCGCACGGCTGGACCGGCAAGGACCGCCAGCACTGGAGCAGCAACTACCTCGGTGCCTTCGCGCTGCTCACGGGGGCCCATTGGGCCCGTCAGGAACTCGAGAACGAAACGCGCCTCTACCTCGCCGGCCAGACCATCGATCCGGGGCGTTCGACCTCGGGGGCCGGTGCCCCGCGCGGCACCGGCCGCACACAGCTCGCCGCCACCTGGATGCTGCTCGTCACGGGCGACCCGGCCCTGCGCCAACGCATGATCGACCGCGTCGAACAGGTCGAATACCCCGGTTGGAGCGGTCGCGAACTGCCCGCCGACCAGGTTCGTCCGTTCGCGGTGAACGACAGTGACCCGCGCATGCTGCAGGGCAAAGGCAACTACTGGAACCCGTGGCAGGAAGCGATCGCGGCCACAGGCATCGCCGCCGTGCACCGCGTGACCGGCAACCAGCGCGCACACGATTTTGCCGAAGCCCTCGCCATCAACTGCGTGCGCCACGGCTGGCGCACCACCGCCGACGACAGCACCGTAGCCCTCGCCCTGCGCTGGACCTCCGGCCAACCCCTCACCCCCGCCGAACTGCTGGACCCCACGTTTGCCCAGTGGTCCTCCGGCAGCGGCATCTCGCAATGGGCCCTCGGCGCCTGCGAAATCGCCCGCCAGGCCGCCCTCCGCACCCACGACGAGCCCCTGGCCCAACGCGCCGCCACGATCCAACGCCACGTGCGCGCCAGCCGCGCGCGCCCCTCGAAGAATTCGCCTGACCTGGGCGGCTTGGACCGCCTGACCGAATGGGACGCCGTCACCTGGCAGTGACCCTCGCCCAAGGTACCCACCGAGGAACCAAGGTCCCCACCAAGGCACCGGGGTACCAAGACACTAGCTACCCACCGAGGCAGTAGTCGAATGCGCGAATGCGCAGAGGGGGCGGAGAGGAATTGCCGCGCATCCCGCCCGGCGGCGCAGCCGCCGGTCGGGAGCGCCTAATGCCTCCCGGTCTACCATCTCGCGCGAAGCGCGAGATGGTACGCCCGGGAGGAATTGAACCTCCAACCTCCAGATTCGTAGTCTGGCGCTCTATCCAATTGAGCTACGGGCGCAGGGTTTTGGGCGCGGCACGCTAGCGCCCTTCCCCCTTTCGCGCAAGCGCTTTTCGTGAGGTTCTGCGACCACTGGCACCACCCGTGCAAGATCGCTACCTTCTTTGCCCCCGCGGCGCAGTCCGCACCACCCCCTTTCGATCCATGTCCACGTTCGATCTGTCCAAGTACGGCATCAAGGTCACCAATGTGCTCCGCAACGCGGAGCCCTCCATCCTCTACGAGCAGGCGCTCAAGCGCGGTGAGGGCGAGATCGTCAGCAGTGGCGCACTCGCAGCGCGCTCCGGAGCCAAGACCGGCCGTTCGCCCAAGGACAAGCGCATCGTCGACGCCGAGCCGAGCACCAAGGACATCTGGTGGGGCGACGTCAACATCAAGCTGCAGGACAAGACCTTCATGGTCAACCGGCAGCGCGCGATCGACTTCCTCAACACGCGCGACCAGCTCTACGTCGTCGACGGTTTTGCGGGTTGGGATCCCAAGCACCAGATCAAGGTGCGCGTGATCTGACTGTAGGCATACCACGCACTGTTCATGTGGAACATGCTCATCCGCCCCACGGCGGCCGAGCTGGCGACGTTCGGCGAGCCGAGCTACGTGATCTTCAACTCGGGCCTGTTCCCGGCCAACCCGCTCACCAACGAGATGAGCAGCGCGACGTCGGTCGACCTGTCGTTTGAGCGCGGCGAATTCGTCATCCTCGGCACGCAATACGCGGGCGAGATGAAGAAGGGCGTGTTCACGATCATGAACTACCTGATGCCCAAGAAGGGTGTCATGTCGATGCACTGCTCGGCCAACGAAGGCAAGAACGGCGATGTCTCGCTGTTCTTCGGCCTCTCGGGCACCGGCAAGACCACGCTGTCCGCGGACCCGCGCCGCGCCTTGATCGGCGACGATGAGCACTGCTGGAGCGATGACGGCGTCTTCAACATCGAAGGCGGCTGCTACGCGAAGTGCATCAACCTCAGCAAGGAAAGCGAACCGGAGATCTACGAAGCGATCCGCTACGGCTCGGTGCTCGAGAACGTCGTCTACGACAAGCAGACGCGCATCGTCGACTACACCAACCAGTCGATCACCGAGAACACGCGCTGCAGCTACCCGGTCGAGTACATCCCGAACGCGAAGATCCCGTGTGTTGCCAAACACCCGAAGAACGTGATCCTGCTCACCTGTGACGCGTTTGGCGTGCTGCCGCCGGTCAGCAAGCTGACGCCCGACCAGGCGATGTTCCACTTCATCTCGGGCTACACGGCGAAGGTCGCCGGCACCGAGATGGGCGTGAAGGACCCCGAAGCGACGTTCTCGGCCTGCTTCGGCGCCGCCTTCATGGTCTGGCACCCCACCAAGTACGCCGAACTGCTCGCCGCGAAGATCGCCGCGAACGGTTCGCAGGCCTGGCTCGTCAACACGGGCTGGAGCGGCGGTGGCCACGGCGTGGGCAAGCGCATGAGCCTCAAGTACACGCGCGCGATCCTCGACGCGATCCACGACGGCTCGCTCGCGAAGGCGCCGACGGTCGAAGACCCGATCTTCGGCCTGCACGTGCCGACCGCCTGCGCCAACGTGCCGAGCGAGATGCTGATCGCGAAGAACACGTGGGCCGACAAGGCCGCCTACGACACCAAGGCCAAGCTGCTGGCCTCGCTGTTCGTGAAGAACTTCGGCAAGTACGCCGACCGCGCCAGCGACAAGATTCGCGCCGCGGCGCCCAAGGTCTGAGCCCCATCGAGGGGATACAGCGAGGCGCGATTCAGCGCCGGTGATTCTGGCGCGGTGTGCGGCGACTTCGCCCCCCGCGCCACCGCACGCTGGCAGTAGCATGCCAGCATGCGCCCGTTCGCCTTGCCGTGCTTTCTGCTGCTCGTCTGGCCCGCGTCCCAGCTCGCCGCGCAAACCGCGCCCGCGCAGGTTCCCGACCTGCGCGAACGCATCGAACTGTTCTCGGCGGATCTTGCCGACCTGCAACGCCGCTACGACGTGCCGATGTCGGGCGAACTGCACACGCGCCTGCGCGAGCGCCTGCAGCAAGAACAACACGACCTGCAGGCGATCGACTTTGCGACCCTGCCGCGCGACGCACGCATCGACTTCCTGCTGCTCGAGAACCACGTGCGCCGCGAGCTGCAGCACCTCGAAGAAGATGCCGCGCGCGATGCCGAAATCGCCGCCCTGGTGCCGTTTGCGCCCCTGATCGTGGCACTCGGCGAAGCCCGCCGCCGCCTCGAGAACGTCGATCCCGAGGCCGCCGCGAGCACCTGCGCTTCACTCACGACGGCGATCGGCGCCGTACGCACCGCCCTGCAGCAGGGCAGGTTTGACGCGCTGCCAGCCGCGATCACGCAGCGCGCCGGTTCGCGCATGGGCGCCTTGCGCGGCGCGCTTGGCCAGTGGTTTCGTTTCCGCGACGGCTACGACCCGCAGTTCTCCTGGTGGGTAAAGTCCCCCTACACCGACGCCGACCAGGCACTCTCGGACCTGCAAGAACAACTGCGCGCGCGCATGGCCGGCAAGACTGGCGACAGCACGCTCGTCGGCGATCCGATCGGCGAAGCGTCGCTGTTGCGCGAACTCGCCTTCGAGTGGATCCCGTACACCCCCACCGAACTCGTCGCGATCGCCGAACGGGAGTTTGCGTGGTGCGACGCGGAGATGCTGAAAGCCTCGCGCGCGATGGGCTGCGGCGACGACTGGCGCGCAGCACTCGAGAAGGTAAAGACCCTGCACCGCGCACCCGGCGAACAACCGCAACTCATCAAGGAACTCGCGCACGAAGCGATCGCCTTCCTCGAGCAGCACCAGCTCGTCACGGTCCCGCCGCTCGCCAAAGAATGCTGGCGCATGAGCATGATGAGCCGGCAGGCGCAGCGCGTGAACCCGTTCTTCCTCGGCGGCGAGACGATCCAGGTCTCCTTCCCGACCGACGCGATGTCCCACGACGAGAAGCTGCAGAGCCTGCGCTCCAACAACGAGCACTTCTGCCGCGCGACGGTCTTTCACGAGCTGATCCCCGGCCACTGGTTGCAGCGGTACTCGCAGGCGCGCTACCGCACCTACCGCGGCCCGTTCGACACGCCGTTCTGGATCGAAGGTTGGGCGCTCTACTGGGAGATGCGGCTCTATGACCTCGGGCTGCCGCAGAGCCCCGAAGACCGCACCGGCATGCTCTACTGGCGCAAACACCGCTGCGCGCGCATCGTCTTCTTCGCTCAACTTCCACCTCGGCAAGTGGACCGGGCCGCAGTGCGTTGAGTATCTGATCGACCGGGTCGGCCACGAACGCGCTGCCGCCGAAGGGGAGGTGCGCCGTTCGGTCAGCGGCGGCTACGGGCCGCTCTACCAGGCAGCGTATATGCTCGGCGGGCTGCAGATGCGGGCGCTGCATGACGAGCTGTGCGGGTCGGGTTCGGGTGGATCGGGTTCGGAATGGACCGAACAGGGCTTCCACGACGCGATCCTGCGCGAAAACTCGATCCCGATCGCGGCGCTGCGCGCGGCCCTTGCCAAGGCGCCTCCGCCCCGGGATCTGGCCGGCTGGCGCTTTGCGGATCGGTAGACCGTTCGCCAGACGATTGCAGCGATTCGCAGAGGGCCCTTGCCGCAATGCCCCAAGGCAGCCGATACTCGTCGCTGCGGTGCACCGAAGTCCGGAACACCGCATCCCCTAGGAGAATCAAGAATGCGAACCCAAGCACGTACGCTGCTCGCGGCTCTCGCCTTCGCCATCCCGGCCCTGGCTCAGACCAAGGCCCCCGAACCGAAGGCGACGGCGAACACCGAGAAGCTCTGGAAGATTGAGACCTCAGGTCTCAGCGGTTGAGGCGCGGCCTCCGAGGCCGCCAGGATCCGTGCGATCCTGATCAAGCAGAAGGGCATCAACAACCTCGTCTTCGACACCACTGGTGTCGGCTACTTCGAAGCGGGCAAGACGCCGCCGGAGCTGGCCGCGCTGAATGAGGTGCTCACGAAGGAGCGCATCAAGGTGCGCATCAGCCGCCTTGCCGAGGTCGAAGTGGCCAAGGCCGAGGTGGTCTACGAAGCCAAGGTCTCCGGCCTTGGTTGAATGTCTACCGCCATCGAGACGCGTGACGTCTTGAGCAAGCTGGACGGAGTCATTCGCGTTCACCCGAACGGGCTGAACGGCAAGGTGCTGGTCTATGTGAAGGACAAGAAGGCCTTCACCGAAACGCTCGCCAAGGAAGCCCTGGCGAAGACCGAGAAGCTGCGCCTGCGCAGCATGGAAACGACCAAGGGCTGATCCCCAAGGATCGCCTTGCCACGGGCCGCCCGAACCCCGGTTCGGGCGGCCCGCTGCATTTTCTGGCGACTTCGCGCGTCGCTGCCACCGAGTACTTGACGCGCTGCCTCCGATTGCTAAGGTTTCTGCCCCGATCGGGCCGAAACCCGATCGCGCGATCCTCGATAGCTCAGTTGGTAGAGCAGGTGACTGTTAATCACCGGGTCGTAGGTTCAAGTCCTACTCGAGGAGCCACTTGCCGGAGTCCCGGCACCATCCGCCTCGCGGTTCACAGCCGTGGGGCGGTTGCGTTTCTGGGGGGTGTGTAGGGTCGCGTGCGAGGCGGGGTTATGGCGTCTGGACGTCGTCCCGCGGGTCTCTGGAGAGCTCGGCCAGAGGCCCACGGCGACCGGTCCGATGCGCGGCCGAAGGTCTCGGCGACAAGCTCTCGGAGACCGGGGCAGAGAGCTGAGGGCGTGGTTAACAGACGGCGACGGCGCGAGCCGGCATGAAGCCAGCCCCACCACCCTGTCCAGCAAGCTCTTGTGGGCGAGGCTGGACGCGGAGGACGCATTGATAGTGGCGGCCCAAGGCAGAGTTCAGGTCCTGCATGGACCCCCACACCCGATCCGATGCGAACTTTCGCAGCGCACCCGTTCCATTCCCAGCGGTCGGAGTCGGATCCCCACCGACGCCTCGCACACGCCGTGATTCGTCGCCAGGTGCCGACACGGCCGCGACACCAAGGCGCACAGCCGCTCCATCAGCACCTGCTTCGTCATCACCACAGCCGTCGCGCCGTCCTACCACCGCTTCTTCAGCAACTGGAAGTGCAGCCCGGCCAACCACATCATGGCTGCGGTCCTAGCGTGCGGTGGCACGATCACGCCAGCCTGAGCAGCGACCCCAACACCCTCCGGCTGCTCAACGCACGACGCACTCGCGGATCATTTCGGCACCGGCCGTCAGTTCCACCTCCGCTTCGTGGAGCAGGCGGTCGTCGAGGCGAACGACAAGGCGGTAGCGGCCGGGGAACAGACGGCTCGCGCGGCGTTGCGCACCGCCACCACCGGCGCGCGAACGGTGGCCGCCAGCCTCGACTTCGACAACGGTTCGGGCCAACAGCGCGGCTTCTCCCGTGAGGTTGACGAGCAGCGACGCAGCCTCGGCGCCGCGCAGCAACCCAACATCGCGCGAGTCGTTGGCCTGCACCTCGACGCGCAGCGGCTGGAACGCGACGTGAAGGTGCGTCGGGCGGATCTCGTAGACACCGGGCGGGAACGGCCCGAGGTCGAACCGGCCATCTTCTCCCGCGCGCGCGACCTGGTTGTTCAACAGCACGAACTGACCTCCCTGCTGGAGATCGAGACCCACCCCGGCCAGCGGCGTCCCATCGGCAGCGAGGCACTGACCGCGCACACGCGCGCTCGGCATGCGATCCGCGGGCACCTCGAAAGTCCGGTCCTCACCAGCGACCACGTCTTCGAAGCGCAGGACTTCAGGCACGAAGCCGAAGTCGGCGCGAACCACGACCACGTTGCCAACGGGCGCCGCGTTGGTCAGTACAAAGCGGCCCTCGGCATCGGTGCGAGCACGCCTTCCCTCTGGCAGCGACAGCCACCAGCTGGCCAGTGGTTGACGCGCCGCATCGAGCAAGCGCCCGCCGATGCGCAGCCCCTTGCCGAGCACGACGTCCAAGGTCTGCTGCTCGCCACCGACGAAGACCAAGGTCCGCTGCTGTTTCGCTCGACCCGGGGCTTGCACCGAGAACTCGATCGGTCCGGGCGGCAGGTCGCGCAGCACGAATGCACCGTCCCCGGCGGTGGTAGCACTGCACTGCAGGGTGGGCCACCACGGCATCTCGATCTCGGCTCCGGCGATCGGCTGGCCATCCTCGTCGCGCACAGTTCCCGTCAGCAGCCCCCCAGGATGCAGAACGACGACGACCTCGCTCGTCACGTGGGCGAGAAGGTCGACGGACTCGGTGTGCGACGCGAAGCCGCGGCGGCAGACCAGCAACCTGTGCTGTCGCAGCGGCGCGATCGCGATCGCGAAGCGACCTTCCGCGTCCGTCGAGGTGAGTGACACCGGCGGTGACGACCACAGACGCCCCTGTGCGTCGGGCGTGAGGCGGGAGACGTCCTCGCCCAACTGCACCCACGCACCGGCAACCGGTTGGCCGGCAGGGGTGACCACTCGGCCCCGCAACGCCCCAGCCTGATCGTCGAGCCTGAGCACCAACTCCTCGGCCTCGGCACCGCCGTGCCGCTCGGTCGTGAGGAGGACGAAGTCCGAGATGCCGCTCTGGGGACCGGCGGCGCCAACGCTCATGCCACCGCGACAGCCAGGGATCTGGAAGCGGCCCAAGCGATCGCTGCGGCCAACCACGAAGCTCCAACTGGGCACTACGGCCACGTGAGCGATCCGCAACTCGGCGCCCCCAACGGGGCCGCCTCCGGCGTCGAGCACGATGCCGCGCACGACGAAGCCCCGCTCCTGCAGCAGGTCGACGCGGCAAGGTTCGCCGGCCACCAGATCGACGAGCTTGCTCTGGTATTGAGCCGTTTGGACTTGGTAGCGGCCCGGAGCAAGCCCGTCGAAGAGCACTTCGCCAGCCGCGTCGGTGGTCGCGGCATGGCTGGCTGCCTCGCCGCTCTGCGCAGCACAGCAGAGAACGGCAACACTCGCCGCCGGAGCACCGTCCAGCCAGTGCACGTTCACTGTCAGTACAGCGGTCGTGGCGGCCGTGGCGGTGGGAAGCTCTGCGGCACCCACTGCTTCGACGCGATCGGGAGCGATCGACACCACGGCGTCCGGCGGCACCGACGGCAGGCCGTCGAGCCTCCCGCGCGCCAACGTGGCATCGGCAGTCTCCGTCGGCGACGCGGGCCGTGTTGGCTCGGGCACCAGCGACCACGTGATCAGACCAGCGACGAGCAACAACGCGGCCGCAGCGACTTGCTTGCTGTTCACGACGACTCCCCAGATTGCAGACGTGACGAGGAACGCTACCGCGGCCGAGCTCTTGCCCTTCGGCTCCAACCGTTCACGCAACAACGCGAGCGCGCGCCGCTGCCGTGTGCGAACGGTCTCCTCGGGAACGTTCATGGCCTGCGCCGTTGCCGCCACCGACAGCCCTTGCAGGAACCGCATCAGCACGGTGTCGCGATAGACCTCGGGCAGCGCCAACACCGACGCGCCCACACGCTGCTGCAGCTCCGCCGTTGCCACCAGTTCGGCCGGCGACGGGTCAGGCTCCTTCAGCGCGAGATGCAAGGCGTGCCGCCGCTCCGTCGACCGCCGTCGCAGCAGCGTGACCGCCAGGTTGTGCGCCACCGCCGCCAACCACGAACGGCCGGCCTTCGACGCCACCGGTTGCGTCAGCGCCGCCAGCACGACGTCCTGTTGCAGATCCGCCGCCTGATCATCGCCGACGAGCTTGCGCGTGAGATTGCGCAGCCACGCCGAGTCGGCGAGCAGTCGGTCGAGATCGACACTGGTCATGAACGAAGGGTGAGTCGTCGGCGGGGTGCGAACGGGTTCATCAGAATCATGCCAAATGTGCCGACCGCCGCCGCCGCCCTACGAACTCCCACTTCCCTCACAGGCCCAGTTCCTGCGGGGGCAGGGGTGCAGTCGGCGGGAGGTGACCTCGGCGGTGTTCCGCGACCTCAATGCGCACCACCGGCGTGGGAGTAGGCGAATAAACCAGCGTTCCGGACCGCCCGGCACCCACCCCACCACCATCCCCGGCCCCACCGGCGCCGTCAACGCCCCTGCGGAACCTCCTCAGCCCGGCATTCCGACCGGTTTCCCGCCTCCACCCCAGACCGCTCCCAGCCCAGCTCACCTGGGCTCCGTCACTGCACCCATGAGATGTCGCGGGCCGCAGCTCGGCTTCTCTCGAATCGATGACAGCACGCGGACACGTGGGTCCGGGGTGACGCGGCAGGCGCATTCCCAGTAGCATGCGCGCCAACACGGTTGTCTCTGGTCGTCTTGCGTGACGATCAACACGCACATGGCCTCCTACCTCTTCCGCTCCCCATCCATTGCTGACGACCTTCAACAGGTGGCCAGTGACATTGACCGCACCCTCC
>JADZDL010000370.1 GCA_020851075.1 Planctomycetota bacterium
AGCACGTTGCCATTCCGCCGCGGCATGCAGCGCATCCTGAAGGGGCGCTCGGTGCCCGTGGTCCCCGTACAACTCGATCGCGTCTACGGCAGCTTGCTGAGCGCGCGCGAAGGTCGCCTGCAGTGGTGGCCGACGAAGGTGCCGTGCCCGGTCACGGTGCTGTTCGGCGAGCCGATGCCGGCCGATGTGTTGCCTGCCGAGGTGCGTCGCAGTGTCGACGAACTCGCGGAGGTCGCGTGGCAACTGCGCGCCGAGGATCGCCGGCCGCTGCACTGCGAGTTCGTAAAGTGTGTGCGCCGTGCGCCGTGGCGGCCTGCGTTCGCCAACAGTGAGGGGCGCCGCATGTCGCGGTTGCAGGGTCTCGCGAGTGCGATCGTGCTCGCGCGCCGTCTCGAGGCCCCGTGCAAAGGGCAGCAGAATCTCGGTGTGCTGTTGCCACCGTCGATCGGCGGTGCGCTCGCGGCGATCGCCACGAGTCTCGCCGGCAAGACCTCGGTTCCACTCAACTACACGGTCGGTCCGGCGGCGCTCGAATCGGCGATCCGTCAGGCGAACCTGCGCACGATCGTGACGTCGCGCGCGTTCGTGGAACGCCTCAAGATCACGCTGCCGGCGGGTGTGACGCCGCTGTGGATCGAGGACCTGCTCGCGAAGGTCAGCTTCGCCGAACGCACTGGCGCGGCGTTGCGCGCGTTGTTCTTGCCGATGGGCGCCCTCGAACGCGCCTGTGGTGCGCAGCAACGCGTGGCGCGCGACTCGATCGCCGTGATTCTATTCAGCAGCGGCAGCACCGGCGAGCCGAAGGGTGTGATGTTGTCGCACGGGAACGTGCAGGCCAACTGCGACGCGATTGCGCAGGTGCTGCCGCTCAATGCGAAGGACCGTCTGCTCGGCGTGCTGCCGTTGTTCCACTCGTTTGGCAACTTCGCGCTGTGGTATGCGGCGCAGCAAGGCGCGCCGATCGTCTTCCACCCCAACCCGCTCGAAGCGGCGATGGTCGGCGAACTCGCGGCGCTGCACCGCGCGACGATGCTGCTCGCGACGCCAACGTTCCTGCAGCTCTACCTGCGCCGCTGCGATCCGGGCCAGTTCGGTTCGCTGCGCGTCGTGCTGACGGGCGCCGAGAAGCTCACGGATTCGCTCGCCGACGCGTTCTACGACAAGTTCGGCATTCGCCCGATCCAGGGTTACGGCTGCACCGAGTGCGCGCCGGTCGTGGCGGCGAGCACCATGGGCTACCGCGCGGCGGGGTTCTACCAGGCGGGTTCACGGCGCGGTTCGGTGGGACGACCGCTGCCGGGTGTGATGGTGCGCATCGTCGATCCGGAGACGAAGGCGCCGTTGCCGATCGACTCGGTCGGTCTCGTACTCGTGCGTGGTGCGAACGTGATGCGCGGCTATCTTGGTCGCGACGACCTGACGGCCGCGGCGATGCACGACGGCTGCTACATCACGGGCGATCTGGGCAAGCTCGACGAGGAAGGCTTCCTGTTCCTCACCGATCGCCTGTCGCGCTTCTCGAAGATCGGCGGCGAGATGGTGCCGCACGGCACCGTCGAGCAGCACCTGCAGGAATGCTCTGGGCGCGACGAACGTGCGTTTGCCGTGTGTGGCGTGCCCGATGCGAAGAAGGGTGAGCGGTTGATGGTGCTCACGACGTTGCCGAAGGAGGCGTTGGCGGGGGTGCTGCGCCAATTGGCTGGGCGAGGCCTGCCGGCGCTGTTCCTGCCGCGTTTGGATCAGTTCGTGTGCGTCGATGCGTTGCCGATGTTGGGCACGGGCAAGCTCGATCTGCGCGCGGTGAAGGAGCGCTGTCTCGCGGCGGCGCCGGCGGTGGAGGTGTGATTGGTGGGTGCGTTGGTTTGCGCTGGCCTTGTTGATGCGATGCCCGCCATCTATGTTCCGCACCTGAAATGATGAAGAGGTACTTTCTGCGTCCCACCCTGAGTGTGATTCTGTTGGCCGGTGGCGCATGCATTGGCAACCTGACGGCTTGGCTTCGTGCAGTGCCAGTCACCACCAACCTCGAAGTGCGTGACGAGAAAGGCCGCGTACGATGTCTGATCGGAAACCTCGGCGAGGATGGCTACGGGCTGCAGATCGTGGGTGAGGGAAACCAACGCTTTGTCGTTGGCCTGCGAAACGACCAGTTGCTCGTTCGCGGCGGCATTGACGAGAAGTCGCCGGTGTCGCTGACTTGTGGGGCGGAGGGTTGTGCGCTGACTCTGGGTGGGGAAGGGGCAAGCGCCAAGCTGGAGCTGTCGCGCGCGGGGAAGCTCAGCGTCGTCCATTCGACGGCGAAGAATGGTGTGCTCATGTCCATTCAGAGTGACCCTGCTCGGGGTGGAGTGACGGCGTTGGAGTTGCGCCACCCAAGCGAAGGGACGAAGTCCTCCGGCATCGCTTTCATTGCGGACTCCAGGGGGGCGAGTATCGACCTGCTTCGTGATGGCGCGAGTGCAGCGCAGTTGGCATCCACCAAGGACGGGGTGGCGTATTGCCTGCTGGGCGCTCGGCAATTGGGGCTCTACCTGCAGGCGACGATGGCAGGGAACCAACTGATAGAGTTGTGCAATGGCACCCCGAGGATGACCTTGCAGAGCACGGATACCGGCACCGGCATCGGCATCGATCGTAAGGACGGCACGACGGCGATGCGGCTGGGCCTGACTCGTGCTGGCGAGTTTGCGCGCAAGCTGTGGACGGAGAAAGGTGATTCCCTCGCGTGGGACGCGGAGAAGTGAGCGCGCGACGGTCGGCAGTTGCGTCGAGGGGCTCCGCGGTCGCAGGTAGTTGGGATGACGCGGCACTCGCCCCGCCAACGCACGGACCCACGCGGGGGGCAGTCCTTACACGGATCTTGGCAAGCCGGTTGTCCCGCCGCGCGAGTCACCACGTCCGACAACGGCTCATCGCATTCGTCGGCTGAGGACCCCGACAACCAGCGCTATCGTGATCAGCAGCGCAGCAACCACGAACGTGGCCCGCATGCCCGCAGCGACCGCCGTATCCGCCGCGTTCGCGAGATCCGCTGCCCCCGATGCGAAGGCGAACACGGCGCCCAGGAATGCGGCTCCGGTGATGAGCCCGAGGTTGCGCGACAGGTTGAGCATGCCGGAAATGACCCCTCTCTGGTCCGCAGCGACATTCGCCATGACGGCGGTGTTGTTCGCCGCCTGGAAGATGGCGTAGCACGAAGTGGTGATCACCAACGGCAGCAGATAAGTGGCGAGGCCGCCGTTCTGCGTGGCCAGAAGCACGCAGCCAATCGCGATGCCCACGAGTCCAAACAGCGTCATGCGATGTGGTCCGAGTCGATCGACCATGCGCCCCGCCGGCATGCCCGTGACGGCGGCGGCCAGCGGGCCGACCGACATCACGAGGCCCACGAGGCCAGGTTCGAGGTGCAGCGCGCGCGATAGGTAGAACGGCCCAACGACCAGGGTCGCCATCATGACCGTCGACACCAGAGCACTCATGACGAGCCCCGCACCGAGCGTGCGTTCGTGCAGGATGGCGAGACGGATCAGCGGCGAGTCGGCGCGCTTCTCGACGACGACGAAGAGCACTACTGCCAAGAACGCACCGGCCAGCAGCCCCACGTTCCATGCGCCGAAGTGGCCGCGGCCCATCGTCATCGCCAGCGAATAGCAGGCGAGGGTGAGAGCGAGCAGCAGTGTGCCCAAGTGGTCGAAACGTGGCCTGACACGGGCCAGGTGTGGGCGATCCACAGGCAGGTAACGATGGGCGAGCAGGAGACTGAGGGCGCCCAGCGGAACGCTGACCAGGAAGATCGCGCGCCAGCCCGGCCCGGCGAGCAGGGCGCCGCCGAGCGAAGGACCCAGCGCAGTTCCGACCGAGGACATGGTGCCGAGCAGTCCCATCGCGCTGCCGGTCCTCTCCTTCGGAACCGTCTCGCTGACGAGCGCCATCGTGAGCGCCATCATGGTCGCCGCGGCGAGCCCTTGCAGGGCCCGAGCCGCGATCAAGAACCACAAGCTGGTGGCGATGCCGCAGAGTACCGAAGCCAGTGTGAAGAGGGCGATGCCCGCGAGCAGCAGGCGTCGCCGGCCGAGCAAGTCGCCCAACCGGCCGACCGTGACCATCAGCGTCGTGCTGGCGAGCAGGTAGGCCAGCACGACCCACTGCACCGCCTGGAACGGTGCCGCCAGCTCCGTGGCGAGCGTCGGCAAGGCGACGTTGGCGATGCTGGTGCCCAGGGAGGACAACAACATCGTGAGGGACAGGCTGGCGAGCGCCAGCCAGGTCGCGCGGGGCGCGTGTTGGCGTTGGGCGGGTTCTGCGTGTGCGGTGGGAATGGCTGTCAATCGAGGCTCCGGTGGGAGAGTTGCTACTGCGATCGACATTCCTAGCTCGCTGCCCCGTGCGCCGGAAGGCGCGCCGCGCGCACTCCATTGTTGCATCGGACGCCATGTCACTGTGGGTATCGTTCGAGGCATGTCGCGGCCCGATCTCAACCTGCTGGTCACGTTGGATGTGTTGCTCACGGAAGGCAGCGTCACACGCGCCGCAAAACGCTTGCGGCTCAGTCCCTCGGCGATGAGTCGCGCGCTGGCGAGACTGCGGGAAGCGACCGGCGATCCGTTGCTCGTGCGAGCTGGGCGTGCTCTGGTTCCTTCGCCGCGCGCCGTCGAGTTACGTCAGCTGGTTGGCCAACTCGTGCAGGACGCAGAGCGGGTTCTGAGCCCGGAGGCGGGACTCGATCTCAAACACCTCGTGCGAACGTTCACGTTGCGAACCAGCGAAGGGCTTGTCGAGAACTTCGGGCCTGAGTTGATCGAACGTGTAAGCAAGGAGGCTCCGGGTGTGCGGCTGCACTTCCTGCAGAAGTCGGACAAGGACAGTGCGCCGCTGCGCGATGGAACCGTGGATCTGGAGACCGGCGTGGTCGGGAGTTCTACGGGGCCCGAATTGCGTGTGCAGGCCCTGTTTCGCGACCGCTTCGTCGGCGTCGTGCGCAAGGGGCACGCGCTCAGCAAGGGGGCGGTGACACCTTCCCGCTACGCGGCCGCCCGCCATGTGGCGTTCTCGCGTCGCGGTCTGCAGCGGGGTCCGGTCGACGAGGCGCTGGAGTTGCTGGGCTGGAAGCGCAATATCGTCGCGATCGTCGGCGGGTTCTCATCCGCTGTTGCGTTGGCCAAAGCGTCGGATCTCGTCGCGACGGTGCCCGAGCGACACACCGGTGTGTTGCTCGCTGGAACGCATCGATTTGTCGTCCCCGTGCCAATTCCCGAGATCACGATTTCCCTGCTGTGGCATCCGCGGCTCGATGCGGATCAGGCACATCGCTGGTTGCGCAAGTGCGTTCGTGAGGTGTGCGGCCAACCGGCTCCTGGTCATCCGAAGGGATGAAGCGTGTCGATGGCGCAGACCTGCCCCACCAAACGAAGGCGCCCGGCGGACCTTTCGATCCGCCGGGCGCCAGAGGGAGCTCGGGCAGTGCCCGAAGTCCAAGCGTCGATCAGAAGTTGCCGACGACGCTGCGGATGCCGTTCGACGTGATCACGTTGAGCGGGTTGATGCCCGGGACGAACGACGCCGACTGCACGTTCAGCGGCAGGCCGACGAGGCCTGCGTCGTTCGGGACCGAGAACGACAGGGTCGCCGACGGCGAGCCGATCAGGAGGGTCGTCGCCGCGAGGCTGAGGTCGACGAGCTGGAGGCAGCCAGGGGCGCCTGCCACGCTGATGCCCGGGTTGATCTGGCCAAGGCTGATCAGGTCAGCCGAGATCAGGGCCGAAGCCGGGATGTTGCTCGTGGTGTAGATGATCGAGGTGCCGAGCACCGGCGTCGCCGACACCGACAGAGCCAGCGGGAAAACGTCCGCGGCGCCCGTCACGAGCGGCAGAGCCGTCGCGAAGTCGGTCGAACCCGGGTCGGCGTTGGCACCGGCCGGCGAGTAGCCGACGAGGTAGTTGTCACCGAACGAGCTGCCGCCGATCGCGTCGAGCAGGCCGAACACGAGGTTGACGTTGCCGGTCGCGACGTCGAACTGGAACTGCATCGTGCCGGGGTTCACCGTCGGGACGCCAGGGTAGCTCTCGACGTTCTCCCACGTGACGTAGGCGATGCCGCCGACTTCTTCGAACTTGATGGTGCCGCTACCGGCTTCGTTTGGATTGAAGTCGTGCCAGCAGCCCCAGACGGCCTGCGTCATGTTGCAGAACGCGGCGCCCGCCGGGGTGAAGCCCGTGCCGTTGCCGGTCGCAGCCGAGACGAAGCCGTTCGAGCAGACGAACAGCGAGCTGGCCGAGCCGCCCGGGTAGGGCATCGCGGCCGACAGTGCAACGCTGGTCTCGGCGTCGTCGCCGAGGGTGAGGCTCGTCGCCGTGCCCGACGGGGTGACGTAAGCAGCCGAGCCCGGCGCGATGAGGTAGCCGGTGCCGGTGTTCGTCAGCGACAGCGAAGTGTTTGACAGGGCGGCCGAGGCGCTAGCCGCGGTCGTGAACAGCTGGTAAGCCGACGAGAAGGACGAGCCGCAGCCCGCGCCGTAGCTCGTGTTCGTGGCGGGGGTGCCGGCGGGCAGCGTCCACTTGTAGGTTAAGCCGCTGGTGATCACGTTGGCAGGTGCGACGTTGTTGAACACCATGCCCGACGCGTTCGTGGTGCCGGCGACCGAGTTGATCCAATCGTCGTTGACGCCCTTCGTGTTCAGGCGGTTGTTGATGTTCGCAGGGAACACGTTGGTCGGGCCGCGCAGACCGACCTGGTTGGTTGTCGTGAAGGTGGTTACGCCGGGCGTGCAGTTGCCATAGACGCACTCGATGTCACCGTTGCTCTCGTACAGGCGGACCTGGAAGTTCAGCGTCAGATCCTGGTTGGTCGTCAGCGTGGTGCCGAAGCGACGGAATCCGCTCCACTGCACGATGAACACCTGGTTGGGCGAGACGCCCTGGGTTTCGTAGCGCATCTCCGACCACGGGCCGTAGGCCGTGACGGCGGTGTTGGTGCTGGTGGCCGTCGCGACCGCGCTCATCGTGATCACGTTGCCGGCGATCGCGAGAACCGTGGCGCCGGTAGCGATGCCGGTGCCGGTAATCTGGTCACCGACTTGGAGCGGACCGTTCGACGAGACGTTGACGTTCGTCAGTTGGTCGCTGCCGAGCGTGCGCGTGCCGGAGAAGACGTAGCCGGCTTGCAGGTCACGGCCGAATGCCGAGACGATGCCAGGGACCGCCGCGGTGCTGGACAGTGGGGTGTACTGCGTGCCAGGCGCCGTGGCGCCGAACGACAGCCAGCCGTTGGTTTGGACGTTGATCGAGGTGTAGGACGCGCCGTCGAAGCCGAACGCGAAGGGGAGAGTCACCGGGTAGGTGTTGTCATCCATCGTGTTGGACGTCGATCCTTGCGCGATCTGGGTACCACCCGTGATCGGAACGTAGGCGCCGGCGGCTTGGGAGAACGAGTAGTTGACGCCGACCTGCGCGCTGGCAGCAGCGGCAAAGGCCAG
>JADZDL010000371.1 GCA_020851075.1 Planctomycetota bacterium
ACAACGCGCGCAGCTCGTCGTCCTCCGGCGGTTTGCCTTCGCGCGGGCGCTGCGGCACGACATCGCCCGGTTTCGCGGCATCCGCTGGCGCTTCGGGGCGCGCATTCCGTTGCATGCGCTGGTCGTTTGTGCGTTCGGTGCGCTGCAACAACAGCGCAAGCTCGATCGTCATCTGCCGCAGGCGCTCGGGATCGCGCGTAAGCCGCTGCTCCATCGCCTCGCGCAGCGCTTTGGCATCGGTAGGAATGGGCCCCGTGACCTCTTCGACGAGGCCGCGCAACTTCGTGAGATCGGCGCGCCCGGTGTCCGTGAACGCGACCGAACGCACCACCTTGCCATCCTTGGCGAGCACCAGCGTCAGCATCGCCTTGCGATTGAGCGCGTAACCGCCGGGGCCTTCGCCGCCGTCGGTGCTCACGAGCACGGGGCGATGCAACTGCAACGCGTCCGAACTGCGCTTCACCGCGGCCTCCGCTTCGTTGCGATCCGCGGCGATCCGGATCGTATGCGTCTCGAGCCCCGTCCAAGCGAGCTGCACAGCCAACCGGTCCAGGCCAGTGATCATCGGCGCCGTGTTTCGCGTCAGTTCGTGCACGAACAACAACACGCCGGGCCCTTTGCCGATGCGCTGCGCCGCGTCGAACTCGGTTCCTGCAAACGGCCCCGACGGTGCGTAGACGGCGCACGCTGGCAGGTCGATGCCAACCGCTGGGCCCGAACTCAGCTCGGGTGTGTCCTGGGCCGCCAGAAAGGGCACGAGCAGGGAAAGGGCGAGAATGGCTAGCGGGCGGGAAGTTGGCAGCGGCATGGAAGTCCTGGACAGCGTCAGCCCTGCAGTCTATCGCAACAGATTGCCCCTGCGACCGCCCACTCAGGCGCCCAATTCGGCCCGAAAACCTGCGCTACCGGCGCCCGCGCCGCAGAAATCTCGCATGGCACCTCATCCTCCGTATCCTGCCACACCCATGGTTTGCTCCCGTAGTCCGGTCGGCCCGCTGCTCCCCCGCCGCGGCCCCTTCGTCTTGATCTCACTCCTCCTGCCGACGGTGCTGCTCGCCCAGCGCCGCGATGAATACGCCCGAGCCCCGCAACCGCGGCCCGACGTGACGATCTTCAGCCAGCTCGATCTGCCGACCCCAAACCGCCTGCGCACGGCCTCGGGCGCGCCCGGCCCCGACTACTGGCAACAGCAGGTGGACTACACGATCGCCGTCAGCCTCGACACGGCCTCGCGCACGGTCCGCGGCACGGAACACATCACCTACTACAACAATTCGCCCGAGGCGCTCGATTACGTCTGGGTGCACCTCGAGCAGAACATCCTGCGCAAGGACAGCATCGGCACGCGCACCGATGGCGGCGCGGCGGTCGGAGGCCCTTCGGAGCCGAGTGACGGCGTCGTGCTCTCGCACGTCGGCGTCGGCGACAAAGACCTCATGTACCAGGTCTACGACACGATGATGCGCGTCGAGGTGCCGCAGCCGATCGCGGCCGGCAGCAAGTTTGAGTTCGACGTCGCGTGGTCGTTCCAGGTGCCGCAGCAGGTGTTCCGCCGCTACGGCACGATGGAGACCTCGAAGGGCACGATCTGGGAGATCGCCCAGTGGTTCCCGGCGGTCGCGGTGTTCGACGACGTGCACGGGTGGAACACGCTGCCGTACCTCGGCACCGGCGAGTTCTATATGAACTACGGCAACGTCGATCTCGCGATCACGGTGCCGCGCGATCACCTCGTCGTCGCTTCGGGCGTGCTGCAGAACCCTGAAGAAGTGTTCACGAAGACGCAACAGGAGCGCTTCGCCGCGGCCCGGAAGAGCGCGGACACGGTCATCATCCGCAGTCAGGAAGAAGTTGGCGATCCGGCGAGCCGCCCGGCCGGCGATGGCCCGCTGACCTGGCGTTTCCGCGCCGAGAACGTGCGCACTGTCGCCTGGGCTTCGTCAGAGGCATTCATCCTCGATGCGTGCACGACGGGCAACACGCTCGTGCAATCGGCCTATAGCGAAGACTCGCTGCCCGTCTGGGGCAAGTCGACGCAGATGCTGCGCACGGCGATCGAAGGGTACAACGCACGCTGGTTCCCGTATCCCTACCCCGTTGCGACCAACGTCGGTGGCGTCGAAGGTGGCATGGAGTACCCGATGATCATCTTCTGCAGCGGCCAGAACCGCCGCAGCGAACAGGGCCTCTACGGGGTCACCACACACGAGATCGGGCACAACTGGTTCCCGATGCTGATCAATACAGACGAACGCCGCCACGCGTGGATGGATGAGGGCTTCAACACCTTCATCAACAAGTACTCGACGCAGGACTGGTTCCCCAACAGCAAGCCGCCGCGCGGCTCGTCGATCGCCGGCATGATGCGTTCGCCGGGTGTGCCGATCGTCACCAACGCCGACCGCCTGAACGGCATGCAGCTTGGTCTGCTGCAGTATGAGAAGACCGGCTTCGGCCTGCTGATCCTGCGCGAATCCGTGCTCGGCCCCGAGCGCTTCGACTACGCGTTCCGCACCTACATCCGCCGTTGGGCCTTCAAGTCGCCGCAGCCCGCCGACTTCTTCCGCACGATGGAAGACGCCGCCGGCATGGACCTCGCGTGGTTCTGGCGCGGCTGGTTCCTCGAAGACGCGATGCTCGACCAAGGCATCGACAGCGTTCGCCAAGGCAGCGACAAGCGTCCCGCGCGCATCACGCTCGTGAACAAGCAACGCATGGTGATGCCGGTCACCGTTCGCGCCGTCTTTGAAGACGACACGACCGAAGACAAGAACGTGCCAGTCGAAGCCTGGTCGCAATCGGACCGCATCACGGTCTCGCTCGAGGGCAAGGGCAAGGTCAAGGAAGTGCGCCTCGACGCCGACCTGCAACTGCCCGACATCGATCGCAAGAACAACCTCTGGACCGCGGATCAGTAGTTTCGATCGACGCTCCCCGGAGGTCGCCAGCAGGCGGGCGCGGCGTGAATCGCCAGCGCCCGCCGCGGCCGTGAGCCTCGCGGCTCACCGCGGCATCACTTGCCGTCGCGCAGTTCGCGCACGAGGTCCTGCTCGCCGTAGACCTTCTCGATCGCCTCCATCATGCCACCGGTGTGCACACCGACGCAGCGATTGACGCGCAGGTCAAACCAGTAGTTGCCCGGCAGCGACTCGATGTTGCCGTCGAACACGAGGCCGACGACCTCGGCATTGCGGTTCAGGATCGGGCTGCCCGAGTTGCCGCCGATGATGTCCGCCGTGCAGACGAAGTTGTACGGCGTGTCGAGATTGAGCTTCGACTTCGCGTCGAGCCAACGCTGCGGCAGGTTGAACGGCTCCTTGTTGTCAAACGCGGCGTTGCGCTCGAAGAGGCCATTGAACGTGGTCTTCGGGGGCACCATCGTCGTGCCAGCCTCGTAGCCCTTGACCGTGCCGTACGCGAGGCGCAGCGTGAAGCCTGCATCCGGGTACATCGCGGTGCCGTAGACGTCGAAGCGAGCCTGGTTGATGACACCCTTGGCCGGGCTACCAGCAATCTCCGCGAGCGCTGGCATGATGGCCTGCAGGTTTACGCGCTTGCCTTCGGACTTCGCGCGCAGCTTGCCAACCTTCTCGGCGATCTCTTCAAACGCCGCCTTGACCTCGGGCTTGCCCGACTTCTCGATGAGCTCTTCGTCGCGAGCCTTCATCTTCGCCATCATTTCCTTGTCGACGAGGCCACTCAGGTGACCCGAGTAGGCCTTGAGGCTGTTCATGGTGCCGAAGTACTGATCGCGCAGCTTGAACGCCTGCTCGGGATCCGCATCCATGCGCTTCTTCATGCTGTCGCAGCGCTGCTGCAGCAACTTGACGATCGCCGGCACGGAGAAGTCGCGGTGCATCTCCATCTCGTCGTGCGTGAGCAGACGTTCGGTGCCACCCGGGTGACCCGACACGAAGATCAGCTCGTCGGTCGCCGCGCCGCTCGCATTCCACTTGAAGTAGAACTTCGAGGAATCGATCGGCTTGCCGTCTTCGTAGACGCGGAAGAACGCGCAATCGAGGTCGAAGCGCGGGTAGGTGAAGTTGTCAGGGTCCCCACCGAAGAACGCGACCTGCTTCTCCGGCGCAAACACGACGCGCACGTCGTCGTAGACGTGGTAGACGTAGATGCGGTACTGGTTGCCGTCGTAGAGCGGCACCGGGTCGGCCTTGATGTGCTTGCTCTCATCGGTGATGGCAGCGCACATCTCTTCGACCTTGGCGCGCCACTCGTTGCCTTCCGGCGTCTTGTCCTCGGCCTTCGCCGCGAGGACTTCCTTGGTGATGTCCTTGATCTCGATGAGCTGACGCAGCGTCAGGTCGGTGCCCTGCGGCTCGCTGCCGTAGAGCCGCGAGCTGAAGCCGTCCTTGACCCAGTCCTTCTCCTGCGTCGAGATCTTCTGCAGCGTCTCGAGCGCGACGTGGTGGTTGGTCATCACGAGGCCGTTCGGCGACACGAACGAGCCCGAGCCACCGGTGTCAAAGCGCACCGAGCCGAGGCGGACGTGGTTCAACCACTCGGCGCTAGGCTCGAAGTTGTACTGTTCCTTGAGCTTCTGCAGCGGCAGGCCATCGAATGGCCACATGCCCTCGTCGGGGCGGATTGAGGAGTTCGGGACGACCGCGCCGAACGCGACCACGGCCGCGATCAGCTGGATGAAGGAGGTGAGTTGCATTGGGTTCCTGAGGCAGGCGCCCGCCACAAGTCGGCGGAACGCGGCCGAGCATGTTACGTAGCCGGGGCTTCGGAGGCCAATGCGCATCCCGACCCAGGCCCCGGCGCGGCAAAACACCCCACACGATGGAACCCGCCGCCGCGCGCCCTACCATCCGCGCGTGGACTCTCCCCTGCTCCTGCCGCCCCGCTCTCAATCCGGCCCCGAGACCCTGGCCGAATACCGCGCTCGCGGCGGTTACCAAGGCCTCCAGCGTTGGCGCAACTCGGGCACCGCGACCCAATTCCTGGCCGAAATCGCCGCCTCTGGCCTGCGCGGGCGCGGCGGCGCGTCCTTTCCGACGGCACGCAAATGGCAACTTGCGGCAGCGGCCACCGCGACCGAGAAGTTCGTGGTCGCCAATGGCGGCGAGCACGAGCCGGGCAGCCAGAAGGACCGCCACCTGGTCCTTCACCACCCGCACGCCGTGCTCGAAGGACTGCTGCTCGCGGGACTCGCGACGGGCGCCACGAAGGGCTGGCTCTACCTCATCGAGGACATGGCCGGACCGCGCGCCGCCGCCGAGCAGGCGCTGCGCGAACTGCAGGACGCGGGGCTCATGACCTTCCCGCTGCAGATCCACTGCGGCCCCACCACCTACGTCGCCGGCGAAGAGACCGCCGCGCTCAACGCGATCGAAGGCCTCCCGGCCAAACCGCGCAAGAAGCCGCCGTTCCCGGGCGAAGCGGGCCTGTTTGGCAAGCCAACGACGGTCAACAACACCGAGACGCTCGCGCATGTCGCTTGGATCGCGCGCCACGGTGCGGCGGCGTTCGCAGCGATCGGCACAGCGGAGAGCAAGGGCACCCTGCTGTTCACGCTGGGCCAGGAAGTGCAGCGCCCCGGCGTCTACGAGCTGCCGTTTGGCGCCACCTACCGCCAACTCATCTTTGGCAACGGCGGTGGTCTCCGGAATGGCCACACGTTGCGCGCGATCCTGCCGGCGATGTCGTGTGGCTTTCTACTCGCCGAACACCTCGACGTGCCGATCGCCTACGAGACACTCCGGCCACTCGGCAGTTCGCCGGGCTGCGGTGGTGTTCGCCTCGTGCTCGACAACACCGACACGGTGGCTCTCACGCTCGAGATCGCCGAGTTCTTCATGCGCGAACAGTGCGGCCAGTGCCCGCCATGCCGTATGGAGACCAACCACTTCGTGCACATCCTCAAAGCGGTGCAGACCGGCAAAGGCCCGGGCTACACCGAGAAGATGACGAAGCTCGCCGAGTTCTCCAAGAAGAAGGGCAACTGCTCGCTCATCGAAATGGCG
>JADZDL010000372.1 GCA_020851075.1 Planctomycetota bacterium
CGGCGACATCGCGAGGCCGCCGTATTCCTTCGGGATGACGAGGCCAAAGAAACGTTCGCGCTTCAGGAAGGCCCAGACTTCGGGCGACAGGTCGCGGTCCTGGTGCACCTGCCAGTCGTCGGTCATCTCGCAGACCTTGGCGACCGGGCCGTCGAGGAACGCCTGCTCCTCGGCGTTGAGGTCGGGATAGGCCGCGTTCGCGAGCGCCTGCAGGTCGGGGCTGCCCGAGAACAGTTCGCCGTCGAGCCACACGGTGCCGGCGGCGATCGCGGCGCGTTCGGTCTCACTGATCGCGGGCAGGAAACCACTGCTGCGCATCAGGTGCAGCAAGCGATCGCTGAGCAGCCCGCGGCGCAGTGGGCGCACGAGCATCACGGTGAACGGCGGCGCGATCACGAGCCACGCCCACCATGGTGCGCCCACGGTCCACATCACCGCAAACGTCGCGGTCGCGAACAACCACAGTGGCGCGCCCACGAACGCGAACAGCAGTAGGAACGTGACGGAGATAGCCGCGATGGACCACGCCGAGAGGGTGGCCAGGGCCCCGTAGTTCAGGAATTCCATGGTGTCCGTTGCAAGCGATACCAGCGAGGTATCGGCAGCCGAGGGCACCACGATGAGTGCGGGTTGCCCGATCTCGCGGGCCCACGGCAGCCGCTGGCCGCCATGCTTCTCTAGTGCCGCTCCCGGCGATGCCTACACGCGAGAACAGGGCCGCGGTGGCATCGGCCGTTTGGCGGCCCGTCGCCTACAGGGCGCGCGCGTAGAACTTGTCGCAGCCGTGGTGGCCCGTGGCGCCTTCGCTGCACGAAAGTTCTGCAAAACCGTGCTGCCGGTACAGGTGTTGGGCCGCCTGCATCCACGTCGTGGTCTCAAGGTAGCAGCGTCGATACCCCGCGGCGCGC
The DNA here is from genome assembly GCA_020851075.1 of Planctomycetota bacterium. GTDB lineage: Bacteria > Planctomycetota > UBA1135 > UBA1135 > UBA2386 > JADZDL01. Next base: position 909 of record JADZDL010000372.1, read on the forward strand.
ATCTCGTCGAGCAGCAGGGCGAGCAGGGCATGGCCGAGGTTGCGGCCGCGCGCGGCGGGACGGAAGTACATCTTGCGCAGTTCGCACGTGGCCTGCTCCGGCGTGGTGCCAGCCAATCGCGCAAAACCCGCACCACCGAGCACGTGGCCGTCGTGTTCGACGACGTAGTAGCGCGCGTCGGCGCTCGCGTAGTGGCGGCTCATGCAGGCGACTTCGTCATCGTGGATCGCAAAACCCGCGCCGGTGCAGCCATGTTCGGTCATGACGCTGCGGATCGTCTCCGCGGTGGCGGTGTCGTCGGCGGGACGGATCGGGCGCAGGATCCACGGCGATGGGGGTTCTGTGGTCACGGTAGGCGTGGATTGTGCTACAGCGCGGTCCCGTTCAGCGCAACGCGCGCGCTTCGGCCAACAACCGGTCCCACTGCATCGCTGGGCCCGGATCCTGCTTGTTCTTCTGCACGTGGAAGTGGCCGACGATGCCATCAAACGCGCGCAGCTTCGCTTCGCTCAGCGCTTCCTGGATCACCGCCCCGTTCGCATCGCGCGGGGCTTCGAGCCGAATGCGCGGGAAGATGCGCGACAGGCCCGCGCACAGTCGAGCGAGCGCGTGGTACTGCTGCTCGGTGTAGTCGAACTGGTAGTAGGTCCTGCCGTGGATGGGGCCCGAGACGAAATCCGGGCGCGCGGGGCGCGCCACGAAGTTCGGTGTGCGGATGCCGGTCTCCTCCATCCACGCGGGCAACTTCATGCGCCACCCTTGGTCGTCCTTCTCGTACCAGCGGCGCATGTCGGCCGACAACGGCTGCGCAAACGTGCCCGGATGGGCGATTTCGACGCCAATCGAGAAGTCATTTGCGTACGTGGCGTGCTGGGCCTTCTCGCGCAGGTCGAGCGTCTGGTAGATGGTGCCGTCGACATCGAGCAGGAAATGCACCGACAGATTGCGCACGTCCTGCAGCACCTTGAAGCACTGCCGCGAAGTGCCGCAGACGTCGAAGTGCAGCACGAACTGGTGCACGACCTGCTGCAGATCCCCGAGTGCCAAGCCGTCCTTCTCGGCGCGCGCGGCGATGGCCTCGGGCAGGCCACCGCGCAGCGGCGAGTAGCGCAGTTTGCCGTCGGGCACGTCTTCCTTGGTGAAGAATTTCTCGCGGCGGTAGGCGTCGTAGCCGCCCGGTTCGTGCCAACGCACGACGCGGGTGCCGATGTCGAACGACGTCCCGCACGCCTCGATGTTCGTGAGGCCGCGCTTGCCGGCCGGCGCGCTCGCGCACCGCACGAGCAGCAGGATGGCGAACGCGGCGACCGCGGCGGCGATCGCATGGCGGCGGTTGGCTTTCGAGTTCCAGTTCATCGGGTCAGTTCGGGGCGGGCAAGGTGCCAGCGCGTCGCATTCTGCCATGCTTCGGCCACGGAGAGCAGTTCTGCTTCCCCGTAGAGTTTGCCGACCAGCGCGAGGCACGTCGGGCGCCCCTTGTCGGCGGTGCAGGAGAGCACACGTTCGCGGTAGCAGGTGGAACGGGGCGCTACGATCGCCGACCTCCCCAAGCGCCAGAGCGATCCCGAGCACTGAAGGGCCTGGTTTTCACAGGCAATCGGGTAGCTGTGACCGGCGGCAATCACGACATTGCATGTGGACCGGCAACAAGCGTCCCGCAGAGTCCCTTCTGGGGCAAGCTGAAGGCTGTCCGCGTCCAGTTGGGAGACGTCCAACTGACGAGTTTGTCTTCCCCTGGAGCTTTGCGACCGTCATCCAGCGTTCTTCGAGCGCACGAAACCAAAGCCACATTTGAGAGATCGCAGTGTGCCGTACACCACTCTCCTCGCTGCGAGCGGGGAGTGGATGGCGGCGGGTTCACCCATGTAGCTCGATCTGTTTCGCTGGTGCTGGCTGCAAGGCCGTGCGACGAGTTTCTCGGCCACGCTCATCCCTTCTGGAGTACCAGCGGCAATGCGGCGCTCACCACCGTATTGGTGATGACGAACTCTCCGGAGCCAACGTAAGACTCGTAGTTGGAGGGCCCAGCCATCAGGATCTGCCACGAGTAGCTGCCCTCTGGCAAGAACCTGCGCAGCGTCTGTGGCGGGGACGTAATCACCTCTGTGCAGGTCCCGGGGATCGAAACCGATGAGTATCGGATCTGGAAATCTCTGCACTGCCCTCCGTCAGGCATGGCTATCGTCAGATCCACCGGGATTAGAGGCGCATTGTGGCCGATCGAGACAGTCGTCATTCCACCGCGCTCGACGACGATCTCTCCCCGCTTCACAGCGATCATGTCCATCAGAGCGTTGTCAAGAACGTGGATCCGATACCGTCCCTCAGGCACGGTAGCTAGTTCGTTGAAGTGAATCCGCTGCGTATAGCCTCTCAACGCCGGGTTATCAGGATTGGGGTCTCGCCCCATTTCCAGCAGGACTCGCCAACCCGCAACCTCGGCCCCAGGAAAGCTATTGCTCTGGACCAGCACGCTCCCGAACGCATTCGATGCAGGCGTGTCGGCGCAAGTGAACTCGAAGGGGCCCTGAAAGTCGTCCAGGTTCACCATCTCCACTCTGCGGCTCTGGGCGACACGTCCTGCCGGCACGATCAGCAGGTTGCACTCCACCCTGGAATCCCCGGTGGGTGGCGCCAGCCGTGTCCTCGCCAGGATGAAAGCCGTACTCCCCGGATATCGACTTTCGATGTCGCGCTTTGCGGCGTCGATAACCGAGCGCTCAAAACGACTGGTGGGGGCTCCGTCGAAGGGGCCGCGGGATGTTAGCGAGGATTTCAGTATGTCGATCCCCTTTGGGAGGAAGGCGACTACCTGCAGCGGCGCCATCACGATGCACACCGTACTGTCTCCTTTGAACTCGACGAACATAGATTCACGACAGGCCTTGGAATTGGTGATCCAGTGCGGATGGTAGGCATGCAGATAGTGATTGCCCAATCGCGTCAACCGGAGCGTCGCCGATCCCTGCGAGTCCGACTTGGCCTCGGGTGCACCACTTTTCAGGAGAGAGTCCCGATCCGGATACCACCAATCTGCTGCGAACACTGCCACGTCCTGAAGTGGGTGGCGGAATTCGTCGCAGACCTGCACGGTCAGGACCCGCTGACGTTGGAGCACGATACGACGTGAAACTTCCCGTCCCCAGGTCAGGTCGACTCCGAGGAGACCATCCTTCTCCACGCGCAGCGCATCTCCTGTCACGGCGTGGAAGTTGGCGACCCCGTCCGCATCCGTCAGAACCTCCTCGCCGCTGGGCAGGCGAACCGCGGCACTTGCCACGGGAGTTCCATTATCATCCACTGCCAGGATCTCGTGACTTGCCTTTACAGAGATCCGCTGGGATGACCCGCTATCAGCATCGCTAGTCGACCTCCCAGACATGTCATCGACCGACCTGTCCCAATTCGTCGGTAATGCACTTGGGAGTAGATTGCTCCAGAGGAAGAGAAGGATGCAAGCGATTGCCGTCAGCAGGGCAAACAGTAATAGAAGCCTGCCTCGGCGCGAAGCTGGTGGTTCCATGCGGTTTATCATAGCAGGGTTGGGAGGGGCAGCAATGAGGCGGCGGTTCAGTCGGAACTCGTCCAGTTGCCAACACAATCAGTTGCACTGGCAAATCGGCACCCAGACTGCGGGCAGGGGCCACCAGTGATTCGTGTTGCAGTCCTTCGGAAAGGAACAGGCGTGGACGGTCCAGCACAGGACCGGCACGGGGCCCGAATTGATCTTGCCGGAGCAGGCGCACAAGGTCGGCCACTTGCCATCCGATAGACTACAGTTGCACCATTCACTGGTCGTACCGTCTGCTTCGACCTCCGTGACCTTCTCACAGACTCCCTCATGAATGCCGAAGTTGCAGTCCCCGTGATCGCAGTCGTCCTGCTGAAACTGGCCACCGAAAAACCGCCCCTGCATTTCGCAGACGCAGTCACCGACACCCTGCGCTGAGACCGGGGTTGTCAAGTTAATCACGGCGCCAAAGATGGCAATAGCCACACTGATACGAGTTGTGCTAGTCATAGGTAGTTTCCCGTTGTCCGATTGGCACACCGGTTGCCCTGTTGGAAGGATGCGTCCGCAGCGAAGAACTCGCACGGGACCTAATGATCAGAGGTGGGGTGGGGGTACTTTGTGGTGCTTCGCCAACCGCGCCATTCCCGCCTTGAGCGACCTGCGCAGTGCAGTGCGGTCCATCCCAATTTCCTGCGCTGCGCGGTGTAAGGACATGTTTGGCTCCGTGAGCTTGAGGAGCACTTCTACCTGTCGACCGATCAAGACGGATTTCTTTGCGAGAATCTCGGCGCGCATCGCCTCCCGCTCTCGGTCCGTGACTCTGCGAGTTCCGGAGTGGAACTTCGGGCTATCGTCAAGTTGGGGGGGGAGCGCAGTCTCGCCCCGTCGCCGCCCAGCCGCCCCAATTACCTTGGCAGCGTTGGCCCCAACTCGGAATGCCCAAGCGCTCCAGTCTTCGACCGGCTTGCCACGCAGGATCGCTTCGCCAAAGCGTGCTACCGCGGAGTCCGCTGCGTCAGCGATGATCTGGCGGACCTTGGTGATCGAAGCCGCGCCGTGCGTGGCCGCTTGGCGGACTTGCTTCAGGTGCTTCTTCAGGTTCGGCAAGCAGGTTGGGCGCGGATGGGTGGAGCGGTGAGTGAATGGGATGGAAGGTCCTAGAGTCCTCCATTCCATAGTGGGTTCGGATTTAGATTGTCCGAACAACACCCTGTGCTTGCAGAGGTGCCCATGCCGCAAGCGCCAA
>JADZDL010000373.1 GCA_020851075.1 Planctomycetota bacterium
CCCAGGACCCGACGGCGCTCTGGCCCTGCGCCGCTTCCACCGCCAATCGCTGCAGCCCAGGTATGACCTCGCGATCGCCGGTGGCCAGCACATACTCCGCGAGGAACAGCATCACGTAGCCGTAGTGCCACGTTTGCATCGATTCGGCGGTGAACTCGGCGGCCCAGCGGGCTTCGCGCGCGACCAGGGGGCGGTAGGTTGCATCGCCGCTTGCCAACAGCGCGAGGGCGTTGAGCGAGCGCGGAATGGCATCCAGACCGCGACCATAGGTCGGATCCGCGAGGCGTGCGGCCAGCGCGGCGCAACCCTGTTCGAGGATGCGCTGCGACTTCGGGCAATCGAAGGGCGCTAGAGCCCCGTAGCTGCCAAGCACCGGCAGCTCGACTTGCACCTCTGCCGTGGTGCCCGCCCGCCATCGCCGCAGTTGCAACTTGCCCGTCGACGATTCGGCGGCCGTGATCGCCTTGCCGAGTTCGGTGCGTGGGTCCCGCAGGAACGGCTGGCCACCGACGCCGAGCAGCACGTCTCCGGGGGCGAGCACGCCGTCCGCCGGGGATCCCTTCGCGACCTTGGTGATGGCGACCTGGCGTGCGTCCGTCGTCACCATGCGGTCGCAGAACATCCAACCGCGGGCGCCGGTCGGGCCGAGGTTCCAATCGTGTTCTGCGGCCTTGGGGATGACCTCACCTTTGGTGAAGTCGGGAATCGCCAGAGGCTTGTCTTGCGCCGTCAGCGGCGCGCAGAACGCCAAGGCAACCAGCAACGCGGCGGGACCGGAGCGAGGAGTCGGCATGGGGGCACTTGGCTACCGCACCATGCGGAGGAAACAAGTGCAAAGGGCAGGCTGGCCTTGCTGGCGGGCCACAATCCCGCATCTTCTAGTCGGGAAGCCGGTCTCTCGCCTCGGCTTCGGCCTGCTACCGCGTCATCTTCACAGTTGGCGGCGAATACGATCGTCGAGCGCCTGCTGATCCTGCGTGAAGCTGGCCAGCGCGGCCGCCGTCAGCATGCCGTCCCAGCTCGCGGTGCCCTTGCGCACGCGGTCCTTCCAGCTCGCATAGACCGGGATCTTGCCTTCCTTGGCGACCTTGGCGGCCTCTTCGGCGGTGAACTGCGGGAACAGGTCGCCGGCGCCGTGAGCAGCCAGCTTGCCGAGCACGTCCGCCGCAGTTGCCTTCTTGGCGTCGAGGGTTGCGACCGCGGCGACGGCGGTGCCGAACGCACTCGTCGTGTCCCAGAAGCAGTTGAGGTGGTCGGCCTTCGCGTCGACACCCGCGGCAAACGTCACCGCGGGGTCGTGCTCGGTCCGATTGCGCAGGCTGTCGGTCGCGGGGTTCATCTTCACGAACTCCTTCGCGGCCGCAGTCGGGATCGTGAACACATCGAGGCCCAGCAGGTCGAAGCACTGTTGGCCGCTGCGCATCGACGCGCCGATCTGGCGCACGTCGAGGCCCTGGGCCTTCAGTTTGCGCAGCTGGCGTTGGCTCGACAGCGTGGCCTTCTCGCCGGCATTGACGCCATCGCCGAGTTTGTTGTCCGACAGGAACGCATTGATGCGGCCCATGAAGACGTTGACCCAAGTTGGCTTGCTGAGCGCCGCGATGAGCCAGTTCTGCCGCGCCGAGAAGCCCAGCGTGAAGTTGAGGCGCACGCCGTCGTCGTGCAGGCGGCGCGCGGCGAGCAGGCCCGCGGGCGTGAGCGGCACCTTGACGATGAAGCGGTCGGGGCAGATGGCGTGGAAGCGCTTGCCGTATTGGTAGCTCGCTTCGGCGTCGTTGCTGATGGCCGTGTGCAGCTCGACCGAGACGTCGGCATCGAACGTGCGCACGAGCTTGAGGCCGTGCACGGCGTTCAGGATGAACGCGATCTCCAGCACGAGCTGTTCGTCGCCGATGCTGACGTTGGCACCGCGCAACAGCGCCGCGGCGGCGGGCACGAGCTGGTCGTAGATGCCCTTCTGGACTTCCTTGTTGAGCAGCGTGTTGTTGGTGGTCAGCGCCGTGAAGTCACTCGTCCAGAGTTCCTTTGCGGCATCGATGTCTCCCGTGTCGAGCCAGAGTGCGGTGCCGGTCTTCGCGGCGGCGGCCCACAGCGGCGAACTCGCAAACGAGCTGCGCTGCTGTTGGGGTTGGGTCACCTGCTTCACGCAGAAGTCGGCGACCTGTTGGGCAAGGCGGGAATCGTGGCGCGGCGTCTCGGACATGATGGTTCTTCGGGCTCGGCAAGTTCCTGCAGCGGAACTCGGGTCCGCATCGTATTGCCGCGCCTCGGCGGCCGCGAGCGACTTCTGCCTTCAGTGGGCCGCAACCACGAACCGTCCCTTCAACTTGCTCCAGCGCAGCGCATCCCCGCATTCCTGCCACCACTGCTGCACGTAGTCATGCTGGGTGACCAAGGCCTGCTCGGGTTGGTCATTCACTTCCAATTCCGTCAGGTGGTCGATGGCTGAGGCTGCCCCATTGCGGCGGCAGCAGATCGTCTCGATTTCGCCGATGAGGTACGGAACGAGATCGAGCGATTCGCCGAGAGTGCGCACATGGTCGGATGCATCGTCGAGCCAGCCATAGAGGTGGCGCACGCGCATCTCGTCGAGTTCGCGTTTGGCGTCGAAGTCGCCAGCCAGTGCGAGTTCGCCGATGGCCCACTGCACGTTGGCGCCGGGAGTGTTGCGAACCTTGCGCAGCAGGTCGCGAACGAGGTCGTCGTCAATCGTGCCGAGATCAGCAAACCAGAGGTCGCGCGCGGGCGAGGTACTCAGGTAGTCCACGAGTGCCGTGTTCTCGTGATGGTCGAGCACCTGACCACTCCACGTGGGAAACCGCTCGCGGTTGCGCGTGGCACGCGCGTCCCGGTCCGAAAGAAGGCTCTGTGCCCAATGCCGTGCGACCCCTTCGGGCATGCCGCGCAACATGGCGACGGCGCCGAGGGCGTTGCAGTGTTTGCTCGTAAGTTCGTGGCGCTCGCCCCAAGGCAGTTGGCGCAGGTGGTCTTCGAGGAAGTCGCTGCAGACCACGCTCTCCGGGTTGCGCGCGAGCAGGAACGGGTCGTCCGCGTGGTGCTTTTGCCAGTGGGCGAGCACGAGCTCGGGGAGGTGGTCTTCGCCGAGGCGCAGCAGCAGGTCGAGGGCGGGACCACTTCGTTCGGGATTCGGCAGTTTGGCCCATTCGACGAGTCGGCCGACGAAGTCGATCTGCCAACTGACCTCGAGCACCTCGCTCTGACACTCGCCAAGGTTGGCTGGTGTGACCTTGTCAAAGTAGAGCGAGATCAGGCGTTCGGAACGCCCGGCGGGGAACTTCGCGACGAGGCGATGCAGGCGGGGAAAGTCGAGTTTGGCCCCAAATACGTCGATTGCCTGGCGCAGGCGTTCGATGAGCTGGGCCGGCACCTTGTGGTGGCCATGACGCGCGCCGTAGGCGGTGGCGAGCCGGTCGATGGCATCGAGCCCCTTCTCGGCATCGTCGCCAAACGCTTCGGCGACCCACGGTAGCCAGGTGCCGTCGAAGTCGAACTCGAGCGCGGTGCCCAGCGCTTCACCGTCCGTCGCTGCGAGTTGGCGCAGGGCCGCCCAGTCGCCGCGGGCGGCAAGGACCAGTTCTTCAGGGGCGATGTCGAGCGGTTGTTCGAGAACCTGGCGCAGATGGTGGTCGGTGCCGATGCGGCACATGGCACGAAGTGCGATCCAAACTGCGGTCTGGTGGTTGCTGTCGAGCAGTGAGCGGATCAGCAGGCGATCCTCGGCGGCGGGCAGTTCGTCTTCGGCCCAGCGCGCGAGGAAACTCGCGTAGGGCGGGTCGTTCTTGCCTTTCGCCGTCTGCAAGAAGAGGCGTTCCATCGCGGCGCGCAACAGTGGCGACCAACCTGCTCGTGCGGTGGGCAAGGTGTAACGGCGCGGTTCGTAGCGAGGCAAAAGGCTGCGATCGTATTGGTGCTCGATCTCCCCGAAGCCGGAATCGGACAGTGCAAGCAAGGTGTGGGCGAGGACCTCGCGGTGTTGGTTGGTGTAGACCGTGAGCCAGCCCAGCTGAGTCAGGGCGCCTTTGCGAACGAACGGATCCTGGTGCTGGGTGAGTTTGGCGAGCTGCGGGATGTGCTCGGGCCGCATGCTGCGATGCAGGTCGCTCAAGAAGTGGTAGCGCACTTCGGCGTGCCAACTCGGAGGATCCGTCAGCAGCCACGTGACATCGGCGGTCGACACCACGTGTTTGAGGGTGTCCCATTCGTAATGCGCGTGCTCATCAAACACGTGTGGCTTCACGACCTGCAGCCAGCGATCGATGTTGGCGATGTCGAGGCGCGATTCCGGAAGCAGGCACGCGGCCGCGTAGGCGGTGTTTGGGTTGTCCGACCAGAGCGCGGCGAACAGCAGCTCGTAGAACTGGTCGGGCTGTTGCTCGCGCAGCGCGGTCCAATCCGGTGTTTCGGGCCTTGTTGAGTCCTTGGCCCACTCGGCGAGGGCCACGAATGGGTCCTGGCCCAGGGACTCGCGTAGGGCGCGATGGTTGGCTTCTGAGAGTGTGTATCGCGGAGCCTGCTGGGCCACTGGGATGGCCGAGATCAGTCCGGCCAAGAACACCTGGAGCATCTTCTTGCCGAAGGACATGTGCTGAGGCTAGACCAAGGCGGCCCCGAAGGCGACCCACCTGCGGGTCGCGACGTCTCAGCGCGGCGACAGACCGGCGTCGGCGCGCAGGCGCGCCGGATCTAGGCCGCCGATGAGTTGACGCAGGTTGGCAAACCAGGCGCTGTGCCCATAACCGCCGGCCACCATTTCGTCGAGCGCAGCAGTGGCTGTCCAACCTTCGACGGCGATGCGATAGGCGGCGATCACTGCACCCGTGCGATCGGAGCCATGCCAGCAGTGCACGATCGTTGGTTTGGGGGCCGACAGCACGGCCTTGAGCGCGACGACGAGTTGTTCGTACGTGAGGTCGCCGGCGTCGAGTGGCACCTCACAGAGCAAAAGTGGGGTGCCCGCCACGGTGGTCTGGTCACTGTGGTATTCGCGCAGATTGACGACGGACTTGATGCCGAACTGGGCGAGTTCCTGCATGCCCTTCCGGTCGGGTTGCGCACAGCGGTGCAGTTCGGGGGAGACCCGGTACCAGTTGCCCACTTCGCTGCTGAGCACGGGCTCGGCCCATTGGGGTGGGCGAACGCGCGCTGCCGACGGCGTGGTGCTGCACGCGACCAGGAGCACGCAGAGGGCGAAGGGGAGGCTGCGCATGGACGTGCGGAAAGCGTGGCGGGTCCCGGGCGCTGGTGCCAGGGGAAGGGCGAAATGCCATCGCACTGCCGCTTGACGGCAATTAACCGGAAGGTTAAATAATGGGGAACATGCTCGCCGACCCTCTCAGCGCCACTCTGGCAGCGATCGCCGATCCGACCCGGCGGGCGATTCTCGCTCGCCTGGCGAAGGGCGAAGCGAGCGTGACCGAGCTCGCGGAGCCGTTCGCGATGAGCCTGCCGGCGATCACGAAGCACCTGAAGGTGCTCGAGCGCGCAGGGTTGCTCACGCGCACGCGGCAAGCGCAGTGGCGTCCGTGCCAGCTGCGGCCAGAGGGGCTGCGCGTCGCGGCCGATTGGATCGACCGTTATCGCGTCCTGTGGGAGGAGCGCTTCGATCGTATGGAGGCGTACCTCGACGAGTTGCAGCGCGCGGAGGATGCGACGCCCCCCGCGAAGAGAGTGGAACCGAAGAAGTCGACCCGGGTGCGACGCCGCTGTTGAGATCTGGTCCTCACAATCCCGTAACCAAGAGAAGTAGCCCGATGCAGTCTTCTGAAAACAACCCGACCGACACCGTCGATCGCGAGATCGTCACCACCCGCGTTGTCGATGCCCCGCGCGAACTCGTATGGAAGGTCTGGACCGAGGCCCAGCATGCCCATCAGTGGTGGGGGCCGACGGGGTTCTCGACGACCACGATCAGCATGGAAGTGCGGCCGGGTGGCCAGTGGCGCTTCGTGATGCATGGCCCTGATGGACGTGACTACCCGAACCTCATCACCTACCTCGAGGTCACCGAGCCGTCGCGGCTCGTCTACAAACACGGCGGGGAGAAGGATTATGAGCACGTCAATTTCACGAACACGATCACGCTGGAAGTGGTGCCCGGGCAGAAGCCGCGTACGCGGGTGACGATGCGTGCCGTGTTCCCGTCCCAGGAAGCTCGCGACTTCGTCATTCGCCACTACAACGCGGTGGAGGGTGGCAAACAGCACCTGGCGCAGCTCGCGGAGCATCTGGCCAAGGTGGCGGGG
>JADZDL010000374.1 GCA_020851075.1 Planctomycetota bacterium
GCGCTTTCTGCCGGTTCCATCTTGCTGGCCCGGCGATTCCGCCGATTCTTCCGAACGCGATGGCCGACCTGTCCGTCCTGATCGTCAACTACAACACCTGGCGCGAGTGTGTCGTCGCGTTGCGTACGCTGCGCCAGCAAGGGCCGGTGTTTCCCGACGGTTCGCCGATGCCGTACGAGGTGATCGTCGTCGACAACCTGTCGCCCAACAAGAGCCAGGAGCTCATCGCCGCGGTCGAACAGGAGCTCAAGCAGATCGCTGAGCAGCAGGGGGATCCGCTCGCGGGGCGGCTGATCCTGCACACCGAGAACGGCGGCTACAGCAAGGGCATGAACCTCGCGTTTGCCCACAGCCGCGGCAAGTGGATCCTCATCAGCAACCCGGACCTCGTGTTCACGCCGGGGTTGATTCCAAAGCTGCAGCGGCACCTCGAAGCGGACCCCAAAGCCGGCATCGTCGTGCCGAAGGGGTTCTGGGACGGTGGGTTCATGGGGCGCTTGCCGCCGAACACGCTGCCGACCTTGCGCGATGTCGTGGTGACCACGCTCGCCGAGTTCTCGCGCACGCTGAGTCGCTGGCACCAGCGCCGGCTGTGCCGTTCGTGGCTCCAGGTCTGGCAAGCCGAGCAGCCGATGGCGCTGCCGATGATGTCGGGCTGCCTGTTCCTCATCGAGCGCGACTTCTTTGTGCGCATCGGCAAGTTCGATGAGCGGTACCCGCTCTACTACGAAGACAGCGACCTGTCGGTGACGATCCAGAAAGCGGGGCGCACGGTGACCCAGGTGCCGGGCGCGCACCTCGTGCACTTCGTGAACCGTTCGGGCATGAGCGATCCCGAGACGATGTGGAAGCGCCACGACACGAGCCGCGTGTTGTACTACCGCAAGTGGTACGGCTGGCTTGGCACCACGCTGCTGCGCTGGTCGAAGTGGATGCTGAAGTCGCCGTTCTGGAAGCGCTGGCGGAAGGCGCCGCCGCACGGCCCGATGGTCGATCTCGGCGAGAGTGTCGAGCGGCCGCTCATCGTGCTGCCGCGTTCGTGCGAGAAGTTCCTCTTGCTGATGTCGCTCGATTCGCGCTTCTACCTGTCGGGCGGCGTGTTTGGCAGCGGTGATCGTTGGACGCCGAGCGACGTCATGTACGCAAACTTCGGCTGCACGACGTTCTTCTACAAAGCGTACGACCTGTCGGGCGGCCGCTTCGAAGAGATCGGGCAGTGGAAGTACCGCTGCTTGTCGCACCTCGGTGTGCCGGTGCCGGAGGCGGCGACCAAGAAGCCGCCGTCCGAGCCGGCCGCACTGGGGGGTGGTGGGTCTTGAGCCCCGTGCTGTCGGTCGTCGTGCTGAGCTGGAATACGCAGGCGTTGACGCTCGCGTGCCTGCGTGCGTTGTATGCGGAGACGCCGCGCCACGCGCGTGAAGTGATCGTCGTCGACAACGGTAGCCACGACGGCAGCGCCGACGCGATCGCCGCGGCCTACCCGCAGGTCCGGCTCGAACGCAATGCCGACAATCGCCTCTACGCGGCCGGCAACAACCAGGGGGCGGTGCTCGCCAGCGGCGAGTTCCTCTGCACGCTCAACAGTGACACCGAAGTGCGGCCCGGCGCGCTCGATCGGCTCGTGGACTTTCTGCGCGAGAACCCCGCCTACGGGGCCTGCGCGCCCAAACTCGTCGATCCCGACGGCAGCGTGCAGCACGCGTGCCAGCGTTTTCCGACGCTGCTGACGGCGCTCTGTTTTGACACGTGGTGGGGCACCTGGTGGCCCGGCAGCCGCATCCAGGCGCGGTACCTCATGCGCGACTTCGACCACAAGACGTCGTGCGACGTCGACCAGCCCCCGGGGGCGGTGTTCTTGATGCGCACGGCGGAATGGCGGCAGTTTGGTGGGCTCGATGAGCAGTTGAGCCTGTTCTACAACGACGTCGACCTCAGCAAGCGCCTCTGGCAGAAGGGGCGGCGCATCCGCTACCTCGCCGATGTCGAGGTCATGCACCACCGCGGGGCGAGCACGAAGAACTTCGCGCGTATGCTCGTGTTATGGCATCGCAACCGCCTTGCCTACTACGGCAAACACTACGGTGCGTTCGGGCGCGCGTGGATCAAACTGTGCGTGCGGCTGCGCATCTGGGAAGAACTGAGGAAGATCCAGCGGCGCCATCCCAACGATCCCGCGGCGCAGCAGGCCGAGCGCGACTACCTGCAGAAGGCGTCCGCGGAGTTGTGGTCGCAGTGAGGGCACTGGTGACGGACGCAATGGTGAGGGATCGGCCGTGAAGATCGTCTTCCTCACGTCCAACTACCCGCCCGAGGCCATCGCCGGCACCGAACAGGTGGTCACCGCGCTCGCGCGCGAGCTGCGTGCACTCGGCGGTGAGATCGCGGCGATCACGTCGAGCGACGTGGTGCACTTCGGGCAGGATCTCGGGCGCGAGGAGTTTGAAGGGGTGGCCGTGTTTCGGCTGTGGAAGAAGCTCGGCGAATGGGACCACGATGGGTTCGTGCGGCCGCGCCTGCTCGGGCTGCTGCGCGAGCGCTTGCAGGAACTGCGGCCCGACCTCGTACACGTACACTCGTTTGCCGCGCTAGGCGCTGGCTGCCTGCGCGTCTGTCGCGAACTCGGCATTCCGGTCGTATTGTCGTTCCACGACCTGTGGGTGGTCTGCGCGCGGTACTTCCGCCTGCCGCCGGCCGGGTTTGTGTGTCCTTCGGGCACCGATCGTACGCCGTGCATCGGTTGCATCGACCACGCGCTGCACGCCGGGCCCGCGGCCATCACCGGCCTGCTCGCCGCACGCGACGAGGCACTGCGCGCCGAAGTGGCGCTTGCCGGGGCCTGCATCGCGCCGAGTGAGGCCGCCGCGCGCTTCGTGCGCGAAGGGCTGCCGTACGCGGGCCAGATCCACGTCGTGCCCCACGGCCTCTTGCGCCCGGTGCCCATGACACACCGCAGCGCACCACCGCGCGCGGGCGAAGTGCTGCGGATCGGCACGTTTGGCGGGCTGGTCGCCGAGAAGGGCGTGCTCGAACTCGTGTTGGCGGTGGCCGGCCTGCCGTGCGAACTGCACCTCGCGGGCAAGTTTGGTGATCCCGAGTTTGCGGCGGCCGTGCGCGCGCAGGCGGCGCAGCAGGGCACCGTGCTGCACGAACGTGGCCGCTACGGCCCCGCCGATCGCCACCCCGCGCGCGACCTGCACCTCGCGGTGTTCCCGTCGAAGTGCCAGGAGACCTACGGCCTCGTCGTCGACGAAGCGCTCGCGCACGGCGTTCCCGCGGTGGTATCGGACCATGGCGCCCTCGCCGAACGCCGCAGCAGCCCCGGTGTCGTGGTGACGCCGCTTTCCCAGCTGGCCTCGGTACTGCACGATCTCGCGCGTTCGCCCACGGCACTCGCCGAACTGCGGGCCGCGGTCCCGGCCAGCATGCCTTCGATCGCGGCTTCGGCGGCGTTCCACCTCGAGCTCTACCGGAGCCTGCTCCGGCGTCCGTCATGAAACACCTGTTCACACCGCTGTTGCCGCGCGACCCGTTGTTGGGCCCCGTGCTCGTGCTCGCTGCCCATCCCGACGACGAGGTGATCGGCGCCGGTGGCATGCTCGCGTGGCACGCGCGTCGCGGCCAGGCGATCACCGTCGTGCACGCGACCGATGGTGCGAAGGGTGATCCGAGCGCGCGCGAGAACGACATCTGCGCCGTGCGCCGCCGCGAAGGCAAAGAAGCGCTGCAGCGCCTCGGCATCGGCGAGCCGCAACACTGGGACCTGCCCGACGGCGATCTGCCCGAGCATCTGCCCGCGCTCACCGAACGGGTTCGCGCGCTATTTGTGCAGGTGCAGCCGCGCACGCTCTATTCGTTCTGGTTTGGCGAAGCGCACCGCGACCATCGCGCGGTCGCCGCCGCCACCGTGCGCGCCGCCGGGGCGTTGCCCGCCGATTGCCGGTGCCTGCTCTACGGTGTGAACCACGTCGTGCCGGGCGGCACGTTGTTTGACACCACGGACACCTATCCGGCCAAGTACAAGGCCCTACAGGCTTATGCGAGCCAGAACGTCTACATCGACCTGCCCGGCATGAGCGAACATCGGGATCGCGCGGCGACCGTCAATCTCGACCTCGCCGGTGTGCTCTACGGCGAGATGTTTGCGGACCTGAAGCCCGCCGAGTTGCCGCATGCGTTTGCGCTCGCCGACCAGTTGCAGCGCCTGCTGCTGAGGGATTCGTCATGACGACTGCTTCCGTGTCCCTCGTCATCTCGGTCTGGAATCGTAAGGACGACCTGCGCGACAACCTGCGCGCGATCGAAGCGCAGACCGTGAAACCGCTCGAGGTCATCGTCGTCGACAATTGCAGCAAGGACGGCACGCCCGAGATGGTGGTCGCCGAGTTTCCGTGGGTGCACCTGATCCGCATGCCGCATTCGGAATACGGCGCCTGCGAGACGTTCAACCTCGGCTTTGCGAGCGCGCGCGGCGAGTTCACGGGCATTCTCGATGACGATGTGGTGCTGCCGCCGACGTTCGTCGAGCACATGCTCGCGAAGTTTGCGACCGAGCCCGAAACGACGGCGATCCTGTCGCCCAAGGTGATCGAGCCCGAGATGCCGGATTGGTACAAGAACTCGGCGAAGGTCAACGCCGAGCGGTACCTGCCGACGTTCCGCGGTTGTGGTTCGATGGCGCGCACCGCCGCGATCAAGCAGGCGAACTGGTACGACATCCGCTTCTTCATCTTCGGCAACGAACGCGACCTCACGACGCGCCTGTTGAACCTCGGCTACCGCGTGAAGATGGTGCCGCACATCGAGGTCTTCCACAAAGCGCCGTTCGGCATGCGCCACGGCAAGCGCAGCCTCTACTACCACGTGCGCAACTTCTGGCTCTACGCGTTCAAGTACCTGCCGTGGAGCCAGGTGATCTTGTTCCCGTTCGGGTTCTTGAAGAAGGGCCTCGGCGGCAAGAAGAAGCAGGACGGCGGGGAAGTCGCCGATGCCGTTGGCACCATTGGCCTGTTTGACAACATCAAGGGCGTGAAGTGGGGCTATTGGATCTGCCTCAAAGCCTCGATTGCCGCCCTCGGCAGCCTGCGTTATTGCCTGCGCCACCGGCAGGTCTGCAAGCACCCGGACTTTGAGCCGCCGCTGCGATGAGGATGTAAGGCATTCGAAGACAAAGCTTTGCGCAATAGTTACGCAGGAACGTAACGAATGCTCGCTGGCAGGTGCACGCAAGTAAGCAGCGGCTGGCGGCCCGATTTTGCGGATTGTTCCGGCCGCCGCGGAAAGGGCGTCGCCTTAGGGCTGGCTAGCAGAAGCTTCACGCCGATGCGGGCCATTACTCGCTGGTGCAGCCGATCGTGGTTCTTCCCAACCGCGATGGGATGCATTGGTGAGACGAGAGATGTGCAAGGGAGGGTGATCGTCCGACGGGGGCGATCACCCGATTTTCTGTACGCGCGGTCCCAACCCAGGCGGCCCGTTCTGGCGGCCTCTTCTGGCCCCTGCGGAGCGATCGCCGACGCGCCGATGCCGATGGCCGCGCGCCGCCGCGAAAAATGTGCCTGTCCGCAAGTGGTTGCCGACTAGCATCCGCCCGGGCGTGGTCAGCGTCAGCGTCATCGTGGTCAACTGGAACGGCCGGGACTATCTCCCGGCGTGTCTGGACGCATTGTTGGCCCAGGTTCCGCGGCCGGACGAAGTGCTCGTCGTCGACAACCACAGTGACGACGGCTCGCGGGAACTCGTGGCGAGCCGATTTCCGGACGTGAAGGTGATCGACTCCGGACGCAACGGAGGGCCGTGTTTTGCTCGCAACACCGGTATCGCTGCCGCGAGCCACGAACGTTGCCTGTTGCTCGACAACGACGTCGTGCTTCACCCGGGGGCGCTCGCGGCGCTCCTGCGGCAACTCGATGCCGATCCGCAGGCGGCGATGGTGCAGGCGCGCTCGGTCTGCGGCGATGACCCGTCGGTCGTGCACTACGACGGCGGCGACCTGCACTTCCTCGGCACGTTGGTGCTGCGCAACTGGTACCGCCCGCTCGCTGAAGCGAAGGCGCCGACGGGGCCGGTGGGGGCCGCGATTGCGCTCTGTTTCCTCACGCGGAAGAGCGTCTACGAGCAGGTTTCCGGCTTCGATGAGAACCTGTTCATCCTCTACGAGGACAACGAGTTTTCGTACAAGCTGCGCATGCGCGGCTACACGATCTACCTCTGTCCCGAGGCGATGTGCACGCACCTGGCCGGCACCGCCGGGCTGTCGATGCGCGGTGAAGGGGCGCGGTATCCGGGGCGGCGCACGTTCCTGCACAGCCGCAACCGCTGGTACGTGCTGCTCGTATGCATGCGCTGGCGCACGTTCTTCCTCACCATGCCGGCGCAACTGCTCTACGGCGCCGTCTATGCGGCGTTTGGCCACCGCCGGGGCCACTGGCGCGACTGGTGGAGCGCCAAGGGCGAACTGCTGCGGCTCATTCCCAAGGCCCTGCGCGCGCGCGGACCGGCCCAGCGGGGGCGCACCGTGCCCGATCGCCAGTTGCTGGTCGCGGCGCCGATGACCCTCAATCCGGGGCTCGCCGAACGGGGTGCGGCGGCGACGGTGCGGCGCCTGCTCGATCGGTTCTTTGCGGCCTACTGGTGGTTGGTGCGGAGGCTTTGTGGTTGAGCCTGTGCCCATTGTCGATTCGGGCCGCATCGATTCGGGCCGCATCGCCGCGTTGCTGCTGAACTGGCGGCATGCGGACCTCACGAAGCAGTGCCTGGCAGACCTGCTCGCGCAGACGGCGCGGCCGCTGCACGTGCTCATCATGGACAACGGCTCGGCGGACGATTCGGTCGCCCAGCTCGAGGCCGCGGTGCAGGAACTGCAGCCC
>JADZDL010000375.1 GCA_020851075.1 Planctomycetota bacterium
CGTCGGCATGTCGATCTCCTTCCAGGGCTTCCAGTTCTTGCCCACGCCGGGCAACGGCGCCTGTCTGGCGCAGATCAACCTGTCGAACACCCTCGATGCGACGATCCGCTGACGGCGCGCGGTCTGGGGTGACGACGGGAAACCGGGTGGAATGGCGTGCTGGAGGGAGGTTCGGCAGGGGCGTCGACGGCGCTGTCGGGGCAGGGGATGGTGGCGAAGTGGGTTCCGGGTGGCCCGGGACGCGGCTTGTTTCACCGACTCCCAGGCGCAGGTCCATGTGTCGAGTCAGGTAGGCACTCTAACTGCCGCCTAGTTTCCTGGCACCTTGAGAAGTGCCTACCCAACCAGGCGGCTCCCCGGCGGATCCCGCAACCGAAGGGCGCAGGATGATCGCATGCCTCGGGGCGGGAGTCACTTCGCGGGCAGATCGATCGTGAGCGCGGGGCTCTCCGTCGCGGAACGGATCGACACCGGCGCGGTCGCGCGCCGGCCGTCGGATGCGCGGCAATCGAGGTGGTAGGAGCCGGGGGGAAGGCTGACTTGCTGCCGCAACGGCGGGTCGTTGGAGGGATAGGTCTGGAACACGTCGACAAGGGTGCCACTTGCGTCGCGCACGACGGTGGCGATTTCGAGATCCTTGGCCGTCGGGCCTGGATCGCGGAAGTCGACGACGACGCGCACCATGGGCACGCATCGCAGTTCGCAGCGAACGGTCGCGCCACTCTGGACCGTGAACGACGTGGCGGCGCCATCTTTGCCGACCTGCGCCACGACCGTGTAGGTGCCTGGCTGCAACTCCGCAGTGGCCGCGCGATGGTCGACCATCACGAACGTCACGACGATACCGTCGTCGCGCACGATCTTCAGCATGTTGCCCTGCTGGTCGGCGCCGCTTGGCACGGCGATCTCGACGCGGCCCGCGGCCGCAAGGACCAGGTCCTCGAGCTTACGTTCTTCGTTCGGCTGGAGGTTGACCGTGCCGAGCGGTACGCGACCGAAGCCGGGTGCTTCGATGGTGAGGCTGTAGCTACCAGCGGGCTTCGGGCCGAACTGGAACCGACCCGTGGCAGGATCGCTCTGCACACTCGCGCCGAAACGGAACGCGCGTGGCATGACCACGATCGAGGCGGCGACCGGCTTGCCGGTCGTGTCGACGATGCGCCCTTGCACCGTCGCAGATGGGAGGTCGCGAGTCGTCAGGGCGATCACGAGGTTCTCGGTGTCGGTGCGCACCTTGCGGTTATGCACGAGCGGCACGTCACCCTGCTGCACGATGAGGTCGATCGGGTGGCTGCCGACGTCGGCGAGAATGAAGTGGCCGTCTGGGTCCGTGGTCGCCCAGCGCAGCGGTATGGGCGCGCTGTCTTCGAGGCAACCGACCTGGAGACCGGCGAGGGGCTTCCTGTCGGGGCCGACGACGGTGCCGGCGAGCGAACGACCGCCGGCGAGCACGGCATCCCATCGGGCGAGACCGCCAGCGGCGACCTGCACGCTCGTCTGGGCGGTGGCGTCGTCGTGTTTCACCGAGAGGTGGATCGATCCGGGAAGCAGATCCTCCAGGCGGAATTGCCCCAGCGCGTTGGTCGAGGTCGCGCCGAGGGAGTCGTGGTCGTGGCGATTGGCGACCACGTACGCGCCGGCGACCGGCTGCTGCCGTGCATCGCGCACGGTTCCTTCGACGATCGCGCCTCGGTGCATGGCGACGATGGTCTCGCTCGCCTTTCCGGCCTCGACGAGCACGGTCCCTTGGAACGGTGCGTGACCCGAGGCCCAGGCGTGAAGGGTGTTGTTGCGCGGCTCCACGCCCTCGAAGTGGAACTCGCCGGAAGTGCTTGTGCGGACGCGCGGCGGCGTGGGGTGGACGAGTCGCTCATGGCGCGTGCTGCCGGGGATGGTCCATCCGCCCGGCATGCCGATCTCGACGATGACACCAGCGAACGGTTGACCGTTCGCGTCGAAGACCTTGCCGTGCACGGCGCCGGCGGGGCCGCGCAATCGGAGTGTCACTTCGGGCGTTCCCCTGCCTTCGATGTCGCGCAGGTACGACGGAGTGTGGCCCGCCTTGCGCGCACCGAGGTAGTGCGAGCTGCCGATCGGCAGCTCGAATCGCCCAGCTTCATCGCTGCGTCCAACCTCGAACCCGTCGCGCCAGCTTGCTACGTCGGAGAGCCACAGGCGCGCATCGGCCACGGCCCGTCCGTCGGCATCGACGACGGTGCCGCGTACGACACCTGCGCGTTGCGCGGTGAGTTCGATCGTCTGCACCACGCCAGCATCGAGATCGAGCTCGGCCAGTTTGGTGAACGCGCTCGTCAGCCAGCAGGGGCCCGGCCTGATGCCTTGCAGGCGCAGTGTGCCCGTGATGTCGGTGAGCCCAGCGTGGTTCAAGAACCGCGAGCCGGGCTGCGGCAGGACGCGCACGCCGACTGCTTGGGCTGGCGACCCATCGTGCTGCCACTTGATGCGGATGACGAGCGTGGCGAAGCCCGGGTCGACAACCTCTCCCCTGACGGGCAGCACGGCCTCGCGTTGCGTTGGTTCCGCGACCAGCTCGTTCGCGAGAGGCTGTTGCTGCCGACCTTCGATCTCCGCCCCCACGGCTCGAGTAGTCTCGGGCATCTGGCCGTCAGCATCGGCCTGCCACAGCGCCCACGCGCCGCCACCCAGCAGCAGGGCGAGGGCTGGAATCACCACGACCAGTTTCTTTGCCATGAGTGTCCCTCCGATCGATGAAGTCGTCGCCATCGCCATCGCACCGGTGAGCGTCGCAGTGCCGACACCGGACTTCGCCATGACCATCGCGCGCACCGTCGCGAGACTCGCCGCCTGCACGCTGGGAGCGATGAGCATCCCCGCGACGAATCCGGTCGGCAGTTGCTTGCGCAGCAGCGCGAGTGCTCGGACGAGCTGTGTGCGCACGGTGCCGGCCGGGCGGTCGAGCCGTTCGGCGATCTCCTTGGCGTTCAAACCCTGACCGAGGTGCAGGTCGAGCACTTCTGCATACGGCGAACCCATCTCGGCGCGCAGCCGCGCGACCATCGCCGCCAATTCCGCATCGGCCGCGATCGCTGCGGGATCGCGTTGTGCCGCCGGACCACTGCTGGAATCGATCCGCCGTTGCCGCTGCTCGTGCAGTTTCTTCGCATGGTTGCCGACGATCCCGCACAACCACGGCAGCGCGCGCCGTGCCGGGTCGTAGGTGCTGCGCGCTTCGATCACCGTCACGAACGTGCGCTGCAGCAGGTCCTCGGCGTCGGTGCGGTTGCCGCACAGCCATGTCGCAACGCGCAGCAGTTCGGGCGCCGTGCGGTCGAACAGGCGGCCCAGCACGCGCGGATCGCCGGTGCGGCTGAAGCGCAGCAGCAGGCGGTCGGTGGTGGCGAGGGGAAAGGCCATGTCGGGGCGTCTTCCGGCGAACGGGGCTCCGTGCTACATGGTCGGCACGGAAAAATCAGGGAGGTCCCCACGGTCTCCGGAGGCATCTCCCGGTTACGGGCACGACTTGCCGCCATACCATCGCGGCCTGCCACACCCCCTTCGCGTTCCGTGACCACGAACCGACTCCTTGCACGGCTTCTCTGCGACATCGCGAACATCGATGTGACGCTGCACATCCCGGTCGACCGCGAAGTCGACGTGTTGCTGCTGGTGACGCTGGCGCAGCCGCTCGACTTGGTGGAGCTGATGGGCCGCCCGCCTGCTACGGGCAGCCGATGCCACCGAGCCGCAGCCGTCAATCCTGCAGGGCTCGGCAAGCAATCCACGTAGTTCTTCAGGAGTTGGTGGGTTGGAGCGATCAAGGTCCAGTTCAAGCCCAACTTCAAATCGCCCTTTGCTACTTATGTCCAGCCCGGTATCAGATAGATGGCAATGTGGGCCATTGGGTGCCACACGAAGCCATCCGTACGCTGGGACAGAATCATGCCCGCGTGCACCGCAGGCCCGCTGGGTCTTCATCACTCACGCTCGGTCTCGGGCGGGATAGCCGGATCTGGCGGGCATGTGCACGACGTTCGGTCACTGGACCATCTTCACATCGTCAGCGAGCAGGCCCGGTCAGCGCGCTGTTCCGCCGCGCCGGTGGTTCGCTCGTGGTGCGCGCTGCGATACCGCAATCGACCGGGGGCAACGTGTCGATGCTCCTCGCTTGGAACGGGGTGGTGTGGTTGCCGGTCGTCTTCCCGACCAACGGGTCGGTAGAC
>JADZDL010000376.1 GCA_020851075.1 Planctomycetota bacterium
AAGACGGCATGAACAAGACCATCGGTCAGCCGTGTGCGGGAAAATCGCACGCACGGTTGGAAAGGGGGGCTTGGTTACTCGGGACTTGCTTCTTCAACAAGGACCAGTAACCAAGCTCTACCAATGCTTCGCGCGCCCATTTCGCTGTTGTTCGTAGTTGGCCTGAATGCGCAAGGGCCCGCTGATTTCGCGTCGCAGCAGCAGTTTGTGCAGTCCTACTGCTTCGATTGCCACGGTGGTGACGCGACCAAGGGCAAGTTCGATCTCACCGTGGCACCCGCGGATTCGACGACGGCGTTGTGGCGCTGGAACCGCATGCGCGAACGCGTTCTCGCCGGCGAAATGCCACCGCTCGGCGCCGAATTGCCGTCGGCCGCCGACCGCGCGGCGTTTGTGGGCACCGCGGCCAGCACGCTGCAAGCCGAAGTGCCGAAGTTGCCACCGCAGCCCGGCCGCGTCACCGTGCGCCGTTTGAGCCGCACGCAGTGGGAGAACACGGTCCGCGATCTATTTGGCGTATCGGTGTCGACGGCGGCCTTTCCCGTCGACGATCTCGGTTACGGCTTCGACACGATCGGCGATGCGATGACGTTCTCGACGTTGCACCTCGAGGCGTACCTTGCCGCCGCCGGCGAAGTTGCCGCGGAGGTGTTTTCAGACGAAGACCCCGATCGACCGGCAGTGCGTCGGTGGGAGGCGGAAGCGATGCAGGTCACGGAAGGTGGCCTCGTGCAGACCGAAACGGACGTCGTGGCGTTCTTGTCCAATGGCACGATCGAGCAGGTCGTGCGTTTGCCGCGCGACAGTTCGTATCGGCTGCGCGTGATCGCCGCGGCGGATCAAGGCGGCGAAGGGCCGACGAAGATGGTGCTGCGCGTCGATGGTCGCGAGCTCGAGACCTTCGCGGTCACGTCGCGGCGCAAAGCCAACTTCGAGGTGACGTTGCCCCTCAGCGCGGGCGAACATCGCCTCGCGATCAGTTTTCCCAACGACTTCTACGATCCGAAGCATGCGGATCCAAAGCGCCGCGACCGCAATCTGTTTGTCGATGCCTGCGAAGTGATCGGGCCGCTGGAACCTCGCATCGTGCCGCCGCAGCAGGCCTGGCTCCACTCGGTGGTGCCAGCCGAGGGTGAGGATGCCACGAGAGTCGCCGCCGCCGCGCGCGTGCTGTTGCCGCGCGTGTGGCGCCGGGCTGTCACTGCCGAAGAACTGGCGCGCAGCGCGGCGCTCGCGATGTCGGTTCGACGCGATGGAGCCGCGCTCGAAGTGGCGATGGCGACCATGCTGCAGGCGGCGCTCGCGTCGCCCAACTTCCTCTTTCGCATCGAGGTTGGTGCCACCAACGACGCGGGTAGTGCCGGTGTGGTCCCGGTGCCGCCCGGGGAGCTCGCGAATCGCCTTGCCTACTTCCTTTGGGCGAGTGCGCCCGATGCCCGGCTACTCGAGCTCGCGGCGAGTGGTGCACTCGCGGAGGAAGCGGAGCTCACCGCCGAAGTGCATCGTCTGCTCGCCGACCCGCGCGCGGATTCGCTGGCGACCGACTTTGCCGCGCAGTGGCTGGAGCTGCGCAACCTGTGGGATCGCACGCCGGATCCCGAACGTTTCCCGGGCTTCGATGACCCGCTCCGCACTTCGCTGCGGCGCCAGACCGAGCTCCTGTTCCTGGCCATATTCCGCGAGCAGCGCGATGTGCGCGAACTGCTCGACTGCGACTTCACGCACCTCGATGCGCGCCTCGCCGCGTTCTATGGCATGACGTTGCCGGCGCCTGGAGAGGGTTTCCAACGCGTGACGCTCGACGCTGCGCACCGCGAACGTGGTGGGGTGCTCGGGCACGGCAGCGTGCTCGTGGTGACGTCGAGTCCGACACGGACTTCGCCCGTAAAGCGCGGCCGCTGGATTCTCGACAACCTGCTCGGCCAACCACCACCGCCTCCACAACCGGGCAGTGATTCGTTTGCCGACGAGAAGGCGATCGACAGCACGAAGACGCTGCGCGAGCAATTGGCGCAGCATCGCGAACGCACCGAATGTGCTGTTTGCCATGTGCGCATGGATGCTCTCGGGTTCGCGCTCGAGCGCTTCGATGCGATCGGGCGCTATCGACTCGAAGACGCTGGCGGGCCGATTGACTGCCAGGGGGAGTTGCCCGGTGGCCAGCGCCTCACGGGGTTGGCCGATCTCAAGGCTCTGTTGGCCGGGGATCCCGCGTTTGTGCGGCTCGTAGCGAAGAAGCTCTTCGTCTACGCGCTTGGTCGCGACCCGCGCCCCGTGGATCGCCTGAAGCTCGACTTTGCCGTGAATGAGCTGATCGCGCGCGGCAAGGTCACGATCGTGGACCTCGTACTCACGATCGTGCACAGCGAAGCGTTCCGACTGCGGTCGGTGGAGCAGGTGCGATGACGACGCGGCGCATCCGCTTTCTCGTCGTCGGGCGCGTGCAGGGGGTTGGTTTCCGCGCCCATACGCAGCAGGCCGCGGCTGGCCTCGCGCTGGCTGGCTTCGTGCGCAATCGGCGCGACGGCGCCGTTGAAGGCGAGGCCGAAGGTCTCGCCGCGCAGGTCGCCACGTTCACCGAGTGGCTGCAAACTGGTTCGCCGTGGTCGCGCGTCGAACGCGTAGACATCGAAGAACTGCCGGCGACTGGCGCCGAGGCCACGTTTGCGGTCCTGCGCTGAAGTTCAGCGCAGAAACACCCCATAGCTTGCCAGCAGGCGGCGCAGCACGGCATGCTGGCGTTGGGCGACCTGCAGGTTCACGAGTTCGTTGTGGGTCTGCACATTGGATCGTTCGAGGAAACCCTGCTTCAGGAGGCCGAAGCCACTCGTTCCCGGGGTGCCGATGATGGGTTCGCCGGACTCCGGTGTGGCACAGAGTACACAGTGCTCGATTGGCCGCAGTTGGCCGCCGTCGCGGAACCTCGCCAACTGGATCTGGCCAAAACTCGTCGATTGGTCGTGGTTGCTGGCGGTACGTCCCGTGACGCGACCTTCTGGGTCGATGCTGACTTCGAGGGTGTCATTGGGAATCGTGATGGTGGGCGCGAGTTGCAGGCCTTCCGCTGTGACGAAGGCGCCGTTCGCGTTGATATGGAAGCCGCCGCCGCGCACATAGCCCGGCGTGCCATCCGCGCGCCTGACGACGAACCAGCCGTTGCCGTCAATCGCAACGTCGAGATCGCGTTCGGTGATCTCGAGCGTTCCGGTCGTGTTGATCATGATGATGCGGCGGACCTTCGGCAGCTGCATGCCGGTCTTCTCGTCGATCGCCGTAGTGATCTCGACCGAACGCTTCTTGTAGCCCGCGGTGTTGACGTTCGCGATGTTCTCCGCGCACACGTTCTGGACCTGCTCGACAGCGTCCATCGCTTGCGTGAGTGCTTCGATGCGTGCCACGTCGTTGGCGACTTTGTTGAGTTGGTTCTCGCTGCGTCGTGAAGTCGCGTCGACTGTCGCACTGGCTGGTCGCGGCAGGCAAGCGATGAGGTCGTCGAGGCGTTCGGTCAACGTGCTGATGCGCGCATTGAGTTCGGCCGTGCCGGGGTTCTCGCTTGGCACGACGAGGCTGTCATGGAGCCGGTTGGTGGTCATCCAGGACATCATCTGTTCCTGGTGGGTGTTCATTTGCTGCATCAGCAGCTGAGCCATCTGCTCGCGCGGATCAGGACCATTGGCGTCGGGCGTGGGCGCCGAATGGCATGCGGCCAAAGTGAGCAGAACGAACGACGCGGTCGAACGGAGTAGCATGGGACCTCCACGGGGGGAATTGCAGCACGGGGGTGCTGAGTGTGGAGTTCTTCGGCAATCAGGGGTCCCGACTTGAGGCGGTCAGCGCTTGCGCGCTGTGTTGCCGACATCTGCTACTGTCTGGGGGCATGGTTGCAGGGCGCATTTTCTGGTGGCTGCCGCTCTTGTCGATCGCTTCGTGTCGCGCACCGCAGGCCTGTGAAGGGCTGCTGTGCTTGCCCTCGCAGCAGGTTGTCATCCACAACCCTTCGGGTGCCGTGCTGGTGGCCAACTACATGGAGGCCTTCCGTCCGGGCGTGGTCTGGCTGGGGGATGCAGTGGAGCACCGCATCGGCCTACAGCCGGGGTGCTGGGAGTTGCAGGCAACGTTGCCACACGAATGCTGGGCCGTGCCGTTGCCCTTGTCGCCTTCGGCGCTTCGTCCCGATGTCGTGGAAGTCACCATCACCCCGCCACCGGTACCTCTTGTAGGCATGGCCTGGATCCCGCCTGGGCCGGCGTTGGTGGGCGACGTGCTCGGCGTGGGCCAGGAAGATGAACGGCCGGCGCGCGTGCTCGATGTGGACGGTTTCTGGATCAGCACCACGGAGATCACGAATGCGGAGTTTGTGGACTTCCTCAACGGTGTCGGCGAAGTGCAGGCAGACTGGCTCGGCCCTGATAGTCGCAAATGTCGCATCCATCGCGGTGCGGACGGACGCTACACGACGGATGCCGGGACGTTCCCAGTGGTCACCGTCAGCTATGCCGGTGCAGTCGCCTATTGCGATTGGCAAACGCGCGCGACGGGACGGCGGCACCGTTTGCCATCCGAGATCGAGTGGGAGAAAGCGGCGCGCGGGCCCGCCTCGGCCACCTACTCGTATGGCGACACGTTCACGCAGGCGGCGGCCAACCAGGAGAGCGGCGAATTGCGGCCCATCGCAGAGCACCCGGCGAATGGGTTTGGCCTATTCGACATGACGGGCAACGCGTTCGAGTGGGTGGCGGACGTCTACGACCGTGCCGCCTATACGAAGGAGGCCATTTCGGCCGATGGGGAGTATCGTGTGCTGCGCGGCGGTTCGTTCGTGCTCGACGGCATGTTCCTGCGCAACTCGATGCGCATGAAGTTGCGGCCCGGAGTGCGCGCCGATGATGTGGGATTTCGCGTGGTCGTGGAGATCGAGGAGATTCGACGATGAAGAAGCAGTGTCTGGCGATGGTGTTCCTGGCAACGGTTGCCGTGGCACAGATGGAGAAGCGGACCGCGGATCTGTACGACCCCGCGATGTTCGCAGCGGCGGCGCCGGCGGTCGGCACCGACGCGCCCGACCTGCAGCTCTGTGACCTGCAGGGTCGCCCGCGCTGCTTGCAGGCGCTGCTCGGCAAGACCGTGGTGATCGTAAAGGGCAGCTACACTTGACCCCCCTTCCGACGCAATGCCGCAGGTCTGCGGCAACTCCTCGCGAAACATGCGGCGCACGGTGATGTACAGTTCGTCTTCGTCTACCAACGCGAACCGCATGCGCGGCAGATGGCCTTCACGGAGATCGGCCAACCAGAGAATCTCGGCGAACGTTGCGAGCTCGCGCGCAAGACGTGCGACGAACTGTTGTTGGACCCTTCGACGGTCTGGATCGATGGCATGAACGATCAGAGCCGCGCGCTGTTTGGCGATCTGCCGAGCCCGGCCATCGTCGTGGATCCGCTGGGGGTCGTTCGCGCCAAATTGCCGTGGGCCGAGCCTGAGGCGATCGAGCCACGCTTGAAGGAGCTGCTCGCGAGCGTGGGCCGCGAAGCGAAAGAGCGATTGGAGTCGACGGCGAAGACGGAGCCTTCGACCGAAGTGGATCTTCGCTCCGTCGGAGCAGCGCTGTACGTCGCCCAGCATGGGGGCAAGTTGCCGCCAGAGGCCGACCGCCAGCCGGCGGTGATTTGGGCAGCCGCGATGGCGGTGTTGCCTGAGGCTCCGGGGGCGGCGGTCTTTTCCGACTCGTGGTTGGGGCTGACTGCCTGCGAAAAGCTCGCCACTGAGTTGCCGAAAGACTCGCGGTGGAACGGCTGGGTCGATCGCCTTGTCGGCGCGAAGGAGCTACCTGTGCAGCACTGGGCGCTGCAGATGCGGGTGGAGCACTTCCGCCAGGCCAAGGACGATGAGCGGCTCAAGATCACGCTGCAGCAACTCGACGAGATGCGCCGCGCGAGCCCGTGGTTGGTGGGGGCGGCGGGGCACCAGGCGGCCGACCATAAGTAGACGCCATAAACTGCTATCCCCGGCGACCTTCCACCACATCCCGCCAGGTCTGCGCCATCAACGACGCGCCGGCGGCCGACGGGTGCACACCGTCCTTGGCCCAGTGTTCTGGCGGTGCATAGGCGATCGCTGCATCGAACATCGCCTGGAACGGCACGAAGCGTGCGCCGTGGTGGTCGGCCACGCGTCGCGCCGCGGCCCGGTACTGGTCGAACTCGGGGAACCACGAGTCCTGCACGGCACCGCAGCGCAGCACGAACGGTTCGCAGACGACGAGCTGCACCTTGGGCAGTGCCTGCAACGTGCGAGTGAGCAGTGCGTCGTAGTCGCGTTCGTAGATCTCGACGGTGCCTTGGTAATTGCCGCTCTTCGAGTGCCAGATGTCATTCACGCCAATGAGGATGCTCAGCACGTCGGGGGCGAGGTCCAGGCAGTCCTTCTGCCAACGTTCGGCGAGCTGGAACACCTTGTGGCCGCTGACGCCACGATTCCACACGCGCAGGCCGGAGTTGGGCGCGGCGGTCAGCATGCCTGACGCGGCAAACCAGGCGTAACCTTCGCCGAGCGCGGGTTGCACATTCGGCTCGGCTGCATGGTCGCGATCGCGGTCGGCGTCGGTGATCGAGTCGCCTTGAAACAGCACGTTGCGGCCCCGCGCGAGCAGCGAACTCGATACCTGGTTGCTGGCCGAGACGCTGGCGCAGCCGGCGAGGCCGATTCCGCTGGCGGTGGCGAGGGAAGCGCCGAGGAAGGTGCGGCGCGAGGGAGTGGGTTCGGTGCGCATGGTGCGCCGCAGGATACCCAGCCGAAGCCCGGCTACCGCAGTCGTAACCGGGATCGCTATTCGACCTTGGTCGCGGCGGCGAGCTTGCGCAGGGCTGCCCGCAGCTTCTTGTGGCCGTCGAGCAGGCGCACGTAGTCCGATTCGCGACGACCACCTTTGCTGCGCGCGACCTCGGCAAGGGCCGTGAGTTCTTCGGCGGACCACTTCTCGACACCGGGCAGAATCAGCATGAGTGGGCTCCAGCGCAGCCAGGCCAGGCGCTCCCCTTCATCCCACTTCTGCCAATCGCGAACGCCGCATAGACGCGCGGCTTCCTCGGCACAGGCGCGTTCCCCGCGTTCGCGGTCCATTCCGAAGCGCTCGGCAAGGTAGTCGGTGACCGCGAGGCCGAGGTTGGCGAGGGGGAAGATGCCGATGACGTCGTCGCGCTGCTTGCCGCGCGACCAATAGACGTTGGCCTGCGCGAGTTTCTCGAGGGTGCGGATAGGCGTGCGATAGGTCTTGCTCTTCTTCATGGCGGCGAGCTCGCGCTCCATGAGGGCAAGCACTTCGGGCTCGCGCGCGCGGAAACCGAGCTTTTGATAGAACCACCACGAACCGGATTGCAGCCCTTCGGTATTGCCGTCACCACCCAATTGGTATGGATAGATCGTGAAGGTGTCCGAGCCGTAAAGCTGTTGGGTGACACCAAGCACGCGGCCATAGACGAGGCCCGCTTCGCCACCGCGCCACGTATCAAAGACGTTGTAGGCGATCTCCGAACTGCCAAAGAGCCCGCTCGTGAGCACGTAGCCGATCGGCACGCCGTTCTTCAGCGTGACGTAGGCGTAGACGGCTTCGAGCAGCAGGCGGCGTTCGGGGCGCATGCCAATGACTGCGAACTCGAGGCCATTGCCGCAGTCAAACAGCCGTACGTCGCGCGGGTCGCCATACGCGAAGGCGTCGAGGTCGCGATGGCGCAGGACCATCGCCTCGCGCGCGACGGTGCAGAGGACCTCGCCGGCGGCCTCGTCGACCGGGATCTCGCGCGCGCGGAACTTCAGGGCCTCCTGCAAATCGGGCCGCTCGCGATGCAGGGGCGCGGTCTGGAAGTGCACGGGGCGACCCGGCAGCAGTGCCCGCGAGCGCGAAGGAGTGCCCGGCTGCGGGTGCAGGTCGAGTTCGAGTTCGAGCTCCTCGTAGAACGCTTCCCGTTCTTGTTCGCTGCGGCCCAGCATTGCGCAACGGTGGATGAGGAAGTCCGCGTCGCTGGTGTCCGGGCCGGCCAGGCGGCGGACCCACTGCTGCGCCGGCCAGACGACTTCGTCGAGGCCCGGTGTCTCAGGCCACGACGCAAACAGCGCGAGGCGGTTGGTGAGCAGTTCCTCCTTCTCGTAACCCTTCCACACGACCTCGAGGGCGCCGGGAAAACGCTGGGAGAGCCAATGGGCCGTGTTCCGGAAGAACGAGTAGCGGATCGTCGTGCCAACGATGCCGGAGTCCTGCAGTTGTTTGCGGAAACGCAGCAGGTCGTCGCGTTCGTCGAAGTGATCGAGCAGATCCGTGACCTTCGTCAGGAGTGCGGCGCTGTCCGGATACGCGCGCAGATAACAGAGGGCCTCGTGCAGGCGTTGCACCGCGGCGGCCGTGGGCAGTTTGGTGTGTTCGAGCTGGCGCAGCAGTTCGAACTTGCGATCGGCACAACCATCGCCGAAGTGGGACTTCTTCTCCTCCAGTTCGGCAAGCAGGCGCGTGGCGGTACTCATGGTGGCGACCCTAGCAGGGTCGGGCCGGTGGTGCCATTCGTCATGTGGGGAAGCGGGCTCGGGAAGTGGCGCGGAGCGGCTACACTGACCGGCCGATGGAAATCGTGTTTGTAGCCCTGGTCGCAATTGCCGCCTGCGTGCCGGTCTGGCGCGGTCGCGCGCCGGGTCGCGTATCGCTACTCGGGGCAGGGTTGCTGAGCGCGTTGGCGCTGGCCGTCGTGATCAGTTCGGTAGTCATGGCGCCGGAGTTGCCCAAGGCGTCGACGACGCGCCCGCTGGTTGCCGATGGAAATGGCTATGTCGGCTCGGCTTCGTGTCGCTCGTGCCATCCGGCGCAGCACGCTTCCTGGCGCGAGTCGTTTCACGCCACGATGACGCAGGTTGCGAATCGTGCGAACATAGCCGCTCGATTCGAGCAGCTGGAGCTCGATTGGTTTGGCAAGCCGGTCCTATTGCGTTGGGGCGGCGACACGCTTTGGGTGGAGTTTGAGCGCGGGGGGCAGAAGCCTGGGCCAGTGCGGCGCCCGGTGGAGCAATTGACGGGTTCTCACCATTTGCAGGTGTTGTGGTATTCGACTGGCGCCGGGCGCGAACTCGCGCCGGTGCCGATGTGCTACAAGATTGCCGAGGGAATCTGGCTGCCGCTGTCTGCGGTATTCGTGTTGCCGCCGGAGTACCGAGATCCACCGGAGCCAGGTGCATGGAATCAGAATTGCCACATGTGCCATGCCACCAACGTTCGGCCGCGCGTCGATGTGGATCGCTGTGACACGGAAGTGACCGAACTGGGCATTGCCTGCGAAGCGTGCCACGGACCGGGTGGGCCGCATGTCGCGGCAAACCAGAACCCGCTGCGTCGGTACACGCAGCGAGCGAGTGCGGTCCCCGATCCTACGATCGTGCAGCCGACCAATCTCGCACCCGCGCGCTCGGCACAGGTCTGCGGCCAATGCCATTCGGTGAATATCCTGCACCAGGAGTTCTTTGACCAATGGCGCGAAGACGGGCTCGTGTATCGGCCTGGCGGCGATCTCGACGCCTCGAATCTCGTGATTGACAGTTCGCATCGCGGGGCCCCGGAGTTGGTGCGCACGCTGCAGAAGAACCCCGGGTTCTTCGCGAGTGCATTCTGGTCCGATGGTCAGGTGCGGCTCTCGGGCCGCGAGTTCAACGGACTGCGAATGTCGCCGTGTTACACGAATGGCCACGGCGACGCGCAGTTGACGTGTACTTCGTGCCACCTGCTGCATCGCGAAGACGGAACTTCTCGCGAAAGCTGGACTGACGACCAGTTGAAGGCGGGGCATCGCGGCAACGAGGCGTGTACGCAATGTCACGAGGCGATGCGCGACCCGGCGACCTTGGTGGCGCACACGCATCATCCCGCCGAGTCCGCTGGCAGCACTTGCTACAACTGCCACATGCCGCACACGACCTTCGGACTCATGAAGGCGACGCGCAGCCACACCATCACGAGTCCCGATGTGGGCGTGGAGCTGGCCACGGGGCGTCCCAATGCGTGCAACCAGTGTCATCTCGACCGCACGCTGCAATGGACCAACGAACATCTGGGCGCGTGGTATGGCAAAGCGGCGGTTGCCCTGGATGCGGACCAGAAGGACGTCGCCGCCGCCGTGCGCTGGCTGCTGTCAGGGGATGCCGGGCAGCGCGCGATTGCCGCGTGGAGTTTTGGCTGGAAGGACGCGCAGGTCGCCTCGGGCACCGATTGGCTCGCGCCGTACCTCGCTCGGTTGCTCGATGACCCCTACTACGTGGTGCGCTTTGGCGCGGCCCGTTCGCTGCGGACCTTGCCCGGCGGAGCCCAGGAACTCGCCGACTACAACTTTCTCGCGCCACAAGCGCAGGTCGGCCCGTTCGTGCAGGGCATTCAGGAGCGTTGGCGCCGCGCGTATTCGGGTGGCCCGCGCGGCGCCGTTCTGGTGGCCCAGGATGGAACCCTGGGTGAGGCCTTTGCGCGTCTGTATGCTCGCCGCGACGACCGTCCCGTCTACCTGTCCGAATGAGTGCCGTGCCGACAACCTGCAGTGAACTTCGTCTGCGTCACCTTCGTCTTGGCTGGTGGAGCCTTTGCGTGTTCGTCACGCTGGGCGCCGTGCTTGAAGCCATGCACGGTTTCAAGCTCGATTGGTATCTCGCGGTGGGTAACGAGACGCGGCGCTTGCTTTGGCGGCTTGCGCACGCCCACGGGACGTTCCTGGCCCTCGTGCATGTCGCGTTTGGCCTCTGCCTTGCGCACGTTGGCGAGCGTGCGCCGCGAATCGCTTCGGGTTGCCTGATTGGCGCCAGTATCGCCGTCCCCGGCGGCTTCCTGCTCGGCGGCTATGGGGCCCAAGACGGCGATCCCGGCATCGGCATCCTGCTGCTGCCGTTCGGCTTTCTGTTGCTCCTAGTGGCCAGCATTGGGCTGGCCCGCGCGCTGCGCGCGTGAGCGATCAAGCCGTACGGGCCTGCTCGTTGGATGGATGCGCTGCCTGCCTTGCTTGTTGCAGTAGTTTGGCGTGGCAGGCCGGCAGTTCGGACCAGTGTACGCCGGGATGGTCGTGGTGCTCGGCGTGGTAGCCGATGTTGAACATCGTCTTGTTATAGAAGGGCAACACGAAGTCGTTGGAGTGCATCGCAGCCGGGTTGGCGGGAAACGCTTCGCAGCCCGCATGCTGCACATACATGCCGCGTCCCAGCGTGATGATGTTGGCGCAGCAGTGGGGGAGCACCCAGAGGCATAATGCCATTGCGGGATCGATCCAGAACGGGATCGACCAGATCGCAGCGAACCAGAACAACTCCTTGCCAGCTCGCCGGCGGTCGAAGCGACCATCACGGATATCGCGATAGAAGTGCAGAGCGGTTCGCCATGGCCAATGTTTGAGTTGGTACGAGAGGCTGCTCTCGAAACGTCCCTGGGAATCGCGTCGTGGTACCGTCCAATCCCGTTCGCCCAGCAAATAGGTGTGGTGCACCGTCACGTGCAGATGGTGCCAATAGGCAGCCGGCCAACCGCCGGTGACGGTCCACTGGCGCGCAAACCAGCGATTGAGGAACGCGCTGCGGAAGATGCGCCGATGCGTGTGGTTGTGGAAGTTCACTCCAACATCGATACCGCTGATCCAGCCGAGCAATGGCGCGGCGCCGACGACAAAGGCGATGCGCGACCAGGTTCCATCGAGCCCAGCCATTTCAGGGTGCAGCCAGAGCCAGAATGCCACTGCATAGGCTCCCATCACAAACATGTGATAGAGCACGCAGTGGATGTCCTGCGGGTGAGCGAAGAATCGCCCGGAAGGCGGCCGATTGGACTCTAAGGCTTGCATGGTCAGCGAAGTCTTCGAACTACCTGCCACCACGCGTAGGTAACCGCGAGAAACCCCCACGGACCGATCCAGAGGGTGCTCAGAAGCAGCAGGAACGCGGCAATCGGCAACAAAGACCGGACCAGATAGCCCGGTGGAGGCGCGGCATTGCTGAGTTGGGAGTCCGGCGAGTCGCTCTGCATGAAGGTTCCACAGGTCGTGAGCTGCACGACGACAGGTGGTGGTTCAGGTGGCGGTGGCGCAGGGACTCTCCTGGGGTGCCAGGAGCGCCGGAGAATCGTGGAGGAACTTCGGTGAGTCGTCAAGGTGCCTGCTCACCTGCGGATCCTGCGGTCGGGCGATGTGCCCGGTTGCGCCGGGCTCACGTGCGGCGGCGCCAGGACCACCGGAAGAAGTCGAGCAGGCCCGAGAAGCGAAACGTGGGGTCTACATAGTGTTGCACCACGTAGAACGCGAAGTAGTAGGCGCGGCTGCAGCTCCAGCCGATCAGCAGCAGGCAGCCAGCGTTGACCCAGGAGGGGCTATTCCACAGCACGACGAACGCGGCAAGTCCTGCCATCACCAAGAACAAGACCGCCTTGGTGATCATCCATCGAGGTGACAGCAGGTTCTGCATGGGCATCACAGACGCACCTGCCTGGCGGAACTTCCCCTCAGTGTGAGCCCCTGGCGAGCTCGCCGCCGAGACCCGGCAGCCACGACACGTCCATGCCGGCGGCGGCATCCCCGAGCTGCTCCTTGAGGGACCGCATGGTCGCGGCATCGGCGCAGAACACCGCGGGCACGATCAAGACCCGCGAACGGCCACGCTTCTTCAGGTCGGCCATGACCTGCGGCAGGGTGGGTTCACCCTCGGCGCTGGCGATCGCGATGTTGGCGAACATGCTGCGGCGCTTGATGACCTTGTTCTTCTCGTGCGCGAGCCAGGTGGCTCGGTCGGCGTCGCTGATGCCCTTCGGGAGCACGACGACCGTGGTGCCACCAAATGGGCCGCCCGCGAGCGGCAGGCCTGCACCGCTGGCAAACGAGGCTACTGGCCAGTGGCCATCGCCGCCGACCGCGAGCAGGGTGCGGCGGCCGGTATCCTCCGTGCGAGGGCCAACGACGACGGTCTTCTGCGTGGCCTGCGTCGCATACAGTTCTGCCCATTCACGCGCCCGCGGCAGATCGTTCGCCAGCTCGAGTCGCATGGGGCCGGCGGCGCTCACGGGTTTCTGAGTGGCAGCCAGGCCAAGCATCGTGCGAACCTGATTCGGCAGCGCCTCCGCTTGGGGCTCAAGCGAACTGGTGGTCGTCGACAGGCCAAGCTTCGTGTAGTCCGCGGCGACCTTCTCGAGGCGCGTGGTGTCGCTTCCTAGCGTGCGCAGCTGCAGCGAACGTGCGACCGGTTTCAAGTCCGGCAAAGCCTCCATCGACAAGCGTGTGAGATCCGTCGGATCGATTGCCAACATGTCGACAGGCAGCCATTCGCCGTACATCGCGGTCCACAAGACGACGGCGCCGCCATCACCCGTACCCGCGATCACTACGCGTTCGGCGTCGACTGGAAAGCGTCGCGTTACGTATTCGACGATGCGCGCGAGCCCCTGCTGCATGCGCGTGTAGTCGCCGCGGAACCCATCACCCGCGGCGTAACGGCCGCCGATCGCGAGGTCGTCCTGCACTTCTGGGAACGGCGCTTCGACCACGGCGAGTGCGGCGTCGGCCGCCAGCGTTGCTTGCCAATAGGCAAATGCGTCCTCGGAGCGCGTGGCGTGGTCCGGCAGCCAGACCAGCATCGGCAGGTTCGCTTTGCCCTCGGGCACGTCGAGGCGATAGCGCAACTCGGCGGGCACTTCGACGGCGTAGGTGCCATCGTTGAGGTCGCGCGCGTGGGCTTCGGCGTAGATCAAGAAGTCCGCCTGCGCAACGTCGCGCTCTGGCCGCACGAGATGCAGGCCACTGGTGGGCGAGATCTCGGCGGTTGCAAACTTGCTGTCGGGGCTGCGCCTCGCGAACTGCGCCACCGTGCCATCGCGATAGGCGACGTGGAAACCGCCTGCCACGTGCAGCACGATCGAGTCCGGGTGGGCGATGCGCG
Organism: Planctomycetota bacterium; assembly: GCA_020851075.1. Lineage (GTDB taxonomy): Bacteria > Planctomycetota > UBA1135 > UBA1135 > UBA2386 > JADZDL01. The sequence continues at coordinate 13,924 of JADZDL010000376.1, forward strand.
CCTTGCTCACGTTGTCGCCCATGGAGTTGTCCCACAGGTTCTGCGTGTCGTAGAGCCGTTCTTCGGGCGTGCCGCT
>JADZDL010000377.1 GCA_020851075.1 Planctomycetota bacterium
CAAGGCCTTGATCCTGATGGCGTACGAGGGCCGGGCGGCGGCTGCGCCGGGGCCGGGGCAGTGACGGGTATGGCGTCGACGTTTCGTCAGGTTCGCCGCGCCCGGTGGCACGTCAGGTGACACCCTTCTTCGCGTCCATGCGAACCCCTGGGCTCTAGATCGAAGTGCTACGAAACCTGGGGGCAGCGCAGGCAGGCGAAGTGGTGACTGCTGCGAAGAGCGCAACAGCGGCAAGTTGCGTGAGTCTCAGTTTCATGGCTACCTCCATGGGTGGGGAAGTGGATCGGTCCCAGACGCGCCGAGAAATCTAGTCCCACGATGCCGACAGTTCACTGTCGCTGGGATGACGGCCCGGTCATCTGCACACCCAGGCGTCTTCGGTCGACAGCGAGCCGAACGCCTGCCAGGGGACGGACCACGCGCCTTCGGTCGCCCGCTGCCAAAGAGAGCCATAAGCAAGGACGGATAGACTGACTCGCTCTCACGGAGACTCGCGATGAACAAGTTCAAGGCGAACAGCGATGGCCCGATTGATGCCGGCCGACGTAGTCTGCTGTGTGGCATGGCCGGCATCCCACTGTTTCAGATGTCCGGATGTGGCGGGGGTGCCTCGGGTCACGAGTCGGTGGTCACGCCTCTGATCAGTCCCGCGTCCCAGGGGGCCGACCTGCCAATCATCCCCATGGTCGACGGGTCTGTAGATGCGGCTGGCACGAGGAACTTCTCACTTGTCGCTCAGGCGGGAACGACTACCTTTCGCTCCGGCGTTGCGGCCGCCACGTTAGGCTACAACGGCCAACTGTTGGGCCCGGCATTGAGATTGCGTAAGGGCGAGAACGTCGCAATGCACGTGCAAAACAATCTTGGCGAGGACACCACGGTCCACTGGCATGGTCTGCTGGTACCTGCGGAGGCGGATGGAGGCCCGCATCAGGTCATCGCGGCAGGCGCACGGTGGACCGCCAGTTTCACGGTTGCCAACGCTGCGTCGACCTGCTGGTTTCACCCTCACGCCCACGGTTCGACCGGTCGCCAGGTTGTCATGGGTCTCGCGGGCCTGCTGATCGTCGATGACGCGCAGATGGCGCGCTCGACACTGCCGGACACATGGGGAGTGGACGACCTGGCACTGGTGCTCCAGGACAAGCGATTCACTGCAGCGGGTCAGATCGACTACACGCTGTCAGCCAGCGACCGAACCAACGGCTACACCGGCGACGTTCTCCTGGTGAACGGAGCGTTGGCTCCGGTGTGGCGGGCGCCGAGTCAGTGGGTGCGGTTCAGGCTCCTCAATGGCTGCAACGCACGTGCGCTGGTGCTGCGGCTTGGCAATTCACTGCCCTTGCTGCAGGTCGCCAACGAGGCGGGACTGCTGGCTGTTCCCGTTGCGCGCCCGTCGCTTGCGTTGGGGCCTGGAGAGCGCGCTGAAGTGTTGGTCGACTTCAGTGCAATGCCGGCGGGGCAGGAGGTGCCCCTGTACGCCAGCACCGCGCAGGGAGGGATGGGAATGGGCAACGCCGGGGGCGCGACGGAGGTCGAGGCCATGAGGATTCGCGTGTCTCTGCCAAAGCAGAGCAATTCCATCTCGTCGCCACCGAACACGTTGCCTGCAGCGGCAGCGGTCGTCGCGGGACCGGGTGCGATCAACCGCACCTTCAGATTGGACGGCGGGATGATGGGCGGGGCCTTCACGATCAACGGCCGAAGCTTCGACATCGGTCGAATCGACTTCAGCGTACCGGCGAATTCGGTGGAAGTCTGGACGTTTACCAATGCGACCAATATGGCGCATCCGATGCACGTGCACGGCGTGAAGATGTCAATGCTGACGCGTGCCGCCTTGGCGCCGCCCATCTACGAGCAAGGTCTTCGAGATACCTTCGTCGTCGAGGCTATGCAGACGGTGCGGGTCGCGGTGCAAACGGCCGAGGTCGCCTCGGCGACGCCCCTCATGTTTCATTGCCACATCCTCGAGCACGAGGACGCCGGCATGATGGGCCAGTTCACCACGCTGTAGTAGAAGTCTCACCGCGCGGATGACAAGTCTGCGCCGACGGAAAAGAATACGTCGCTGTGCAGGGCAGTTGTGTGGCCGATGCTGGCTAAGCGGCGCAGCGCCGGCCCTGTAGGGCCGCTCGGCCAGGTGCCGAGCCGTCGCGGGGCTTGCTTGGCACAAACTCAGACTTTCATGCTGCCACTCTCGTTGGTTGAGCGCGTTCCGTTGACCGGTTGGCCTGCTGCACCCGTGAGTGGACCGGGGCACGGAGAGGCAAGTCTTGTCAGTTCCAGTTCGTCACCGCCAGTTCTCGCAGACCTTGGGAATGGACGCCCGGGTTCTCGTCTCGCACGGAATTGGTGGTTTGCAGGTGAAGGCGCTTGCCGTAGTTGACATAAACTATAAAGTCGCTCATTCAGCCTGCTTGCGGTCAGCCTGCTTGCGACCGTTGCGCCGAGGTGACGCAAAGTGGCGGTTGCGTCCTCGGCTCTCTCTGGCCAAAGACGTCAACGCCACCGCTGTCGTGGGCCGCGCCGCCTCTCTGGCGGAGGCGTCGA
>JADZDL010000378.1 GCA_020851075.1 Planctomycetota bacterium
AGCGGCAGCGCCGTCAGCGTGATCAGCGTCGTACGGAAATCGAGCAGGAAGAGGATCAGGATGATGACGACGAAGATCGCCGCGTCCCGCAGCACCGCGATCAGGTTGTGCACGGACAGCGTGATGAAGTCCGACTGGCGCATCACATGACGGTTCAGGACGACGCCAGGAGGCATCGCCTTCTCGACTTGATCGAGTTTGCTGTCGATGGCGTCGGTCAGGTTGAGCGTGTTTGTGCCGGGAGAATTCTGCACCGACAGCACGACTGCAGCCTTGCCGCCCTCCGTGGCGGTGCCGCGCTTGGGAGTTGCCCCGAGCACGACTTCGGCGACCTGCCCGATCGTGACCGGATGCCCGTCCTTGTAGCGCACGATGGTGCCGGCGATGTCGGCCTCCGACCGCACTCGCCCGGTCTGGCGGACCGGCAACTCCAGCCCGTCGACGTTCGGCAGGTAACCGGCTCCCGCTGTGCTGTGCGCCGTTCGAGCTGCCTCGACCACTTCCTCCATCGTCAGTCCGTAGAGCTGCAGCTGCTCTTGCCGCACGTTGATCTGGTACTCCGGCAGGTCGCCACCGATGGCGACAACCTGGGCCACACCCGGAACCGCGAGCAGCTGGTTGCGCAGCTCGAACTCGGCGTAGGCGCGAACGGCCATGGGCGACTGACTGCCGTCCGGCGAAGACAGCGACAGCAACATGATCTCGCCGGTGATCGAAGTGATCGGCGTGATCTCGGCGTGTGCGCCCGGCGGTAGATTGGCCCTGGCTGCGTTGAGCTTCTCCGCGACCAGCGTGCGCGCACGGTAGATGTCCTCGCCCCACTCGAACTCGACCCACACCAAGGACAGACCGATGGCGCTCGCACTGCGCACGCGGCGGATGCCCGGGAGTCCGTTGACCGAACTCTCGATCGGGAACGTGATGTTCTGTTCGACTTCGTCGGCCGCGAAACCCGCGGCCTCGGTGAGCACGACGACGGTCGGCGCATTCAGCTCGGGGAACACGTCCACCGGCATGCGCGGGACCTGGTAGCCCGCAAACGCTAGCAGACCGACTGCCATCAACAGCACGATCCAGGGCTGCTGCAGCGAGAAGGCGATGAGCTTGCGGAACATTACTTGTCCTCACCTGCGTGGAAGGTCCCGTCGGAGTGGAAGTGGCCGCCCTTTGCCGCCGAACCGGAGCTGGCCAGCATCAACTCGTAGGCACCCGCGAGGACGACCTCGTCGCCGTCGCGCAGCCCGCTCTTCACCTCGACCCAACGCCCGTCGTCCAGGCCGAGGTCAGCCTCCATCCGGATCACCTTGTCTGGGTCCGATGGATCACGGCGAAACAGCACTCGTTCGAGCCCATCTTGCAGGGTCGCAGCGAGCGGGATGGCGAGCACGGGCTCCGCTGTGCCCGCTGTCTCGATTTCCAGGAAGCCAGCGACGCCGGGCCGAGCCCATGCTGCCGTAGCGGTCGGCTCGAGGAAAAGGTCGATGGTGCGCTGCGACGGATCCGCGTCGGAGCCAAGAAGGAGGCTCCCCGGAACACGCACTTCGCTGGCACTCGTACTGAGGGCCGGCACGGCCTGCGCGGCAAGGCCACTGCGGAGCTGCGGCAGGTCACTCTGCAAACCGCGAGCACGGAATCGCACCTGACTGAGATCGCTGACGGTGACGACCATCTGCCCCGCTTCGACCCAGGAGCCCGTGGCTACCTGCAGTTGGTCGACTACCCCGCCGGTGCTTGCCCGGACCTCGATGGCCGACAAAACGCGCCAGTAGGGCAACTTGCTGGCTGCATCCGGCGCATCGCCAAGCAGTTGCTCGATGGCCACTCCCGTGACGGCGGCTGCCGCTTCGAGCGCCAGTCGGAATCGATCGCGACCCGCGATGATCTGCGCCTGCACCTCCGCGAGTGTGGCGTCGGTCGAAGCCCCCTTCTCGCGAGCCTCGGCGAGGTCGGCTCGCGACAGGGCAAGCTGGGCACGGGCTTCCGACAGTTCTCTCGCCTGTCCGCCGACGCTGGACTGAGTCTCCTCGACGTTCTTCTGCCGCGCTTCGAGCACCGTCGTAGCCTCGCGAAGGCTCTCCTCGTGCGCGCGGTGCGCAGCTACCAGCGGCTGCATCGCCACCAACCGGGCCTCATCGACCCTGACCTGCGTCGCGATCTCGCCGATCTCGCGCTGCGCCTTTCGCCAGTCGGGAGAGTCGACGCGGTAGATGGGATCACCCGCCTTGACCATCTGCAGCGGCTTCACCAACAAGGTGACGCGGCCCAGCACGGGCGTGCGCAACTCGTGGCGCGCCGTCATCAGTAGCTCGAAGTGCCCCGAGAACCGCAGGGTCTGCGCCACGCGGCGACGCTCGACCTTCACGAAGTCGATGCCGAGGTTCTTGCGAACGGCCTCGGGCACTGCGATGCGATTCGTCGGAGCCGGTGATTCGTCCTGGCTCGCCTTGGGCTCTTGCTTCTTCGAGCAGGACACCGCGATCAAGGAGATGACGAGAACGGAACGGAGATAGGCAGTCATGGTCATTCCTCCTTGGCTGGGGCCGTCAGCGACGGCCAGAAAAGCGAGTTCAGTTCGACCGTGGCCTCGGCCTCGGTCTCGGCAGAAGCAACGGCGGCAAGCTGCGCCTCGTAGGCGCGCGTCACGGCATCGAGGATCAGCAACGTGTCGAGTTGGCCAAGGTCCGCGAGACGCTTGGCGTCCGCGACCTGACGCTCGGTCAGCGGGAGCAACTCGGCGTCGATGATGCGCCGCTGCTCGGCAGCCACGCGCCGACGTGAGTTCGCTTGGGCAAGCGCGTGCGTTGCGGTCTCGAGTCGCTGCTTGAGCAACTCCTCGGCCGCAGTCCTGGCTGCGCGCTTCTCGGCGATCTCCTGCGCGTTCGCGTTCCACAGCGGGATCGGCAGCGAGAAGCCGAACGTGGGACGTGGCTGGGCGTCTTCCTCTTGCCACCCGGGCTGGATCCACAGCTCCGGCCACTGCTTGCGGATGGCGAGTTGCAGCCCGCGTTCGGCGACATCATGTTCGCGCTTGGCAAGATCGACGAGCGGACTCTGCATCAGCTGCGCACGCTGTTCCGCCGCAGGAACTCGCTCGGTAGTCGACAAACTGGGTTCGAGACGCAGCTCCAACTCCGGCGGCATGCCGAGCAACTCGCGCAGCCCCAACTCTGCGCCTTGTGCGCCACCACGCGCCACCACAAGGTCGGCTTGGTGACGAATCCTGGCCAACGTGAACGTGCGAGCTTCGAGCTGCGTCAGTGCCTGGGATGCCGCCAGTCTCGACGCAACCTGTTCGAGGTCCGACAGTCGCTGCACGAGTTCCGCCAACAGGCCGACGCGGAGTCGCGCAGCGGAGAGGCGCGCCCAGGCAGCATCGAGGCGGTTGAGCACGTCCGCCTCGGACCGGCGCGCTTCGATCAGCGCCTGGACATGTTGCGATTCGGCGAGCGCCTTCTCCAAGCCAGGGCGTCCCGTGATCGGCAGCGTCTGCGCGACGTAGGCACCCGCAAACCAGTTGTGCTGCCAGACGTTCTCCAGCACGTAGAAGAACGAACCGCTGAGCTGAGGGTCTTCCCAGAGCCCCGCGAGTTCCGCGGTTGCTTTGGCCACCGCCGCCTGCGCTCGGACCGCCTTCAGCGATGGGTTGAAAAGCAGTGCGACGTAGCGCGCTTCTTCCAGCGACAAGCCGTCGCCGACGTCGAACCCATGGATTGCGGGGTCGTGCTGCCGAAGCGACTGGGCAAACGCGCGGACAAGCTCGGCGTCAGGAATGCGGTCGGCGAACAGCCGCGCGTGTGCCTGGAGATCGACAGGAGCAGGTGCGTAGGTCTGGCAACCTGCCGCGAGGAAGGCGGACAGAGCCGCCCAACGGATCGAATGCATGGGAGTCGACGAGCGTGACGTTGGCGCGCGAACGGGACGCCGCGTCACTCGCGTAACGCGGCACAACGAGGCCGAAGGACCTCGAACGCCGAGCCACTGGGCTCAGCGGGCGCGCGTCGACTCAGATCA
>JADZDL010000379.1 GCA_020851075.1 Planctomycetota bacterium
GGGCCCTGGGCGAGGCGCTTGCCGAGGGTTGGCCACGCCTCGTGCGATGGCTGCGAGACTTGCTGGACGAGACCGCGTGCTTCGAGGTCGGCGATGAAATCGTGAGTCATGATGAGAACGCGCAGCAGGTCATTCAGGCGCCACGGCGAGGCCGCGACGGGAAAGGAAGGAGGCGATCTGGGTGCGATCCGCCGGCGGAATGGTGTCGGCGAGCACAAGGCCAGCCGAGGTCGGATGCACCGCCATGCCGTTGCGCAGATCCTGCACCAAGGCGGCGACCATCTCAGGCTCCGGCGCCCGCAGCGGATCCGGGCCGTGACGATCCACCGCGACGGTGCGCAGGTACCGGGTCACGCCCGCAGCACCACCTTCGCGCGCGGCCAGATACAGCAAGGTCGCGAGATATGGCAGGATCGCTTCGCCGTGGGCCCGCGAGGCCTCAAACGGATACGCGCGCGGCATGTTGGTGATCGCGCGATACCGCCGCGGCAACAGCGCGGCCTCGAAGTGCGGAATCAGCTTGTCGCTGGGCCAATCGGCATCGGCACGCGAATCGACGATTGCACCGCGTTCGTCGATCGAGATATCGACCACCATCGCGGACTCGTGCAACGCGCGCAACGCATCCACCGTGAGCACGTGCGGCGCCCGCCCCTTCGGCGCCGCGACCGCAAAGACGAGCCCCACCGCGTCCCGCAGCGTCGAGAGCAGCTCCGCATCGTCAATCGGCCCGATCGGCAACACGGTGACACGCGCATCGCCAGCAAACTCCTGCGCCACGGCAGCCGCCCGCGCCGGGTCCTTGGCGTTTTCGGCAATCGTGACTTTGGTCACGCCGCGATCGGCGAGCAGCTTGCGCGTGCAGGCTTTGCCGGCGTAACCACCGCCGACGACCACCACGTGGCCGTGCAACGAACGGGTGAGCAGGTGTTCGAGAACCCACTCCGCCGCGATCTCCCCGGCAAAGACGGACATGCGCCCGCGCACCGGAATGCGGAACGAGCCCGCCGCGCCGATGTTAGAGCCATCGAAGACGGTGACGTCACCCTTCTCCAACAGCCGCGAGAAACCGCCATCCTCGTGGAAATCGCCAGAATGGAGGGCACCGATGCGCAGGAACGGCCCCGGCAGGTCCGCCTCGTAGCTCGACGGCTCCTTCAGCGCATGCACGACGTCCGGCGGGCCGTCGTGCCAGACCAGTTCGTCGCGACCGAGGATCTCGGCCCCCGCGTGCACGAAGTCCGCATCGGCGTAGCCCGCGCGCGCGCCCGCGCGTTCGAGCACGAGCACCGACAGGCCGAGCTCAAGTCCCTTGAACATCGCGCGCAGCTCGCCCACTTGCTCAGGCGTGATGCCGACGCGGCGCTCCTGCGTGCTGCCGCCGAGGCCTTTGCGGCTCTCCTTGCGGCCAATCTCGCGATCCGTGCCGATCACGAGTTCGACGTTGCGCTTCTTCCAGGTACGCGTAGCAGGAGGGCCCTCGCGGTGGGCGATCGAGCGCGACAGGCGGGTCAGGATGTCGTTCATGGCTAGGAGCCGACAGCGGCTAGCTGTGCGATCCTAGCGAACCGCCCCCGCGACGCTAGAAAACGTGCCTACGGGCCCACCATGCCGAACTGCTGCATCGTGCGCACGAGCGTGTCGTGCTGCTTTTCGAGCATCTGCAAGGCCACCAGTTCGTTGACGATCTGCACGTTGGAGCGTTCGAGGAAACCCTGCTTCAGGAGCCCGAGCCCGGACAAGCCCGGACTGGCCGTGATCGGCGCACCGGACGCATCGGTTGGCCGCAGAATGCCGTTGTCATTGCGCAAACCGTTGGGATTCACGTAGCGGTGCAGCGCGATCTGGCCAAACGACGTCGCGGTGTCCGGGCTGCCGGCGGTTCGGCCGCAGACCCGACCTTCCGGGTCGATCGCGATCTCGATCGTGTCAGATGGCACCGTGATCTCCGGTAGCAGGACATTGCCCTTGCTCGTGACGACCTTGCCGTCCGCGTTGAGCTGCAGCACGCCGACCCGTGTGTAACCGGTGCTACCGTCGGGCAGGGTGATCGCGAAGAAGCCTTCCCCATCGATCGCCACGTCGAGACTGCGTCCAGTGAGTTCGAGACAACCCGGCGTGAACAACGTGTTGGTGCCCTGCACGAGCGGAATCTGGAATTGCGCGCCGTCACTCGACGAAATGCTCTGCACCCCCAGATCGACGATGCGGCGCTTGTAGCCAATCGTGTCGACGTTGGCGATGTTCTCGAGCAACACGCGGCGCTGGTGGTCGTAGACCGTGAACGAAGCGCGCAGCAACTGCCCGATCACCGGATCGAGCACGAGAACCTGCGGCACCGCGGCGTGGTCGCGCGACGCACTGGCGTCGAGGAACGCACCGAGCGCGCGGGCGGACTGGCCAACGGCGCCGACTGGTTCCTCTCGCTGCGTTGATTGGCAACCCAGCAGCAAGGCAAAGGGAACTAGACACAGCACATGTCGCATCGGGGGCTCCTTGGGGATCGCAAGACAGCGGCGGGGATTGCCGCATGTAGGTACTTTCGACACCAGCTGGCCCCAGCTTGAGACAACCGTCGCATCCACCGCCACTCACCCTGCGAACCCTTCGCCATGTTCGCCTGGTTGGCAGCCCGTCGTCTTCGCAAGCAGCGCAGTTCCTTGGCACGCCTCCATCTCCGCCTGCTCGAAGAAGCCCGCGATCGGCAACGCAATGGCGATATCCGGGGGTTTGCGGAACGGACTGAGGCGGCGGAGGCAGTTTCGAGACAATTGGATGCCCTGACCGCCTCAAAACTCGCCCCAATTGCCTCTCCCAGGCCTCCGCTCGATGGATAGACTCTGCGCCGGCAAACGCCCGCGAGAGTCCCGGATGCACAACACCACCGCCGAGCTTTCCAGTCTGCGCGCCCTGTTCGATTGTTTTCCCACGGGAGTGCTCGTGGCAAACAACGAGGCCCGCTACGTCGCCGTCAATGAAGCCGCCTGCTCACTGCTGGGGCGCAGCCGGGACCAGCTGCTCGGCTGCCATTTGAGTGACATCGTGGCGCCGGGGCGCAACGTCGACGTCACGGCGCAATGGCAAGCGTTTCTGCGCGATGGCACCCAAACCGGCTCGTTTGAGCTGACCCTGCCGAACGGGCAGATGCGCCGCATCGACTTCCACGCCCAGGCCAATTTCGTGCCCGGACTGCACTGTTCTTTCCTCGAAGCAGCAAAGCCGATCGTCCATGGCACCGACCGCGCGCACATGCTCACGATGTGCGCCTGGACCAAGCGCGTGAAGTTCCAGGGCCAGTGGATCCCGGTCGAACGCTACCTGGCCGAACAACACGGCCACATCGTCACGCACGGCATCAGCCCAGCGGCCTCCGAGCGCTACTTTGGCAAGTAGCTTCGCCACCGCCGAATCCACACCGGAAGTGCGCGCCCAGGCCGTAGGATCCAAGCCGTGTCGCGCCGTCCGCCCCCACCCCCGCCTCGCCCCATCGAAACCCTGCAATGCCGCCACTTCGGTGAGTGCGGCGGCTGCTCGCTGCTAGACCAGCCGATCGCCTGGCAGGTGCAGAACAAGGTCACGGCCTGCGAAACGCTGCTGGCGCCGTTCCTCAACGGCAAGAAGATCGAGTTCCCGGAGCCCGACTGGACGCCGCGCAACTTCCGCACCCGCCTGCTCTACCCTGTGCGCAGCGATCGCGACGGTTTGCCGATCGTCGGCATCTACGGTTTCCGCAGCCATCACCTCGTGCGCATCGAAGAATGCCGCACCCAGGACGTCTGGCTCACCGAGTTTGGTCGCGCCGTCGAGCAGGTGCTGCGCACGCTGAAGATGCAGGCCTACTACGCCGAGAGCGGCCGCGGCTACGTGAAGGCCATCTGGGCGCGGCTGGCCAGCGGTACCGGACAGGTGCTCGCCGGCATCGTGACGCGGCCAGGCACGTTCCCGCAGGGCCAGGAGTTTGCCGAGAGCCTGCAGAAGGCCGCTGCGGGCCTGCCAGCGGGCCGCAAGGCGCGTACGCTCGTCGGCGTCGTGCACAGCATCAGCGAGCGCGACGACGAGTTCCTGCTGGGCGAACGCCACGTGCCGTTGCGCGGCACCAACTACGTGACCGACCGCCGCGACGAGCTCACGTTCCGCATCAGCGCCGGCAGCTTCTATCAGGTGCACGGCGAAGCCGGCGAACTGCTCTACAAGCCTGCCCTGCGCATGTGCGGTGATATGCGCGGCAAGAACGTGGTCGACGGCTACGGCGGCGTCGGCACGTTTGGCCTGCGCCTCGCCAAGGCCGGCGCCGCGACCGTCACGATCGTCGAGGACAACGCGGCCGCCTGCCGCGACGCCGAACACAACGCCAAGACCAACAATCTCGCCAAGGTCACCGTGCTGCGCGAGCCGTTCGCGACTTCCAAGTTCCCGAATGGCCCCGACCTCCTTGTCGTCGACCCGCCGCGGTCCGGCCTGCAGCCCCAAGGTGTCGAACGCGCGCTCCTTGCCAAGCCCAAGCGCATCCTGCACGTCGCGTGCGCCGCAGAGTCGCTGGCATCGGACCTAAGTGGCTTGACAGCACACGGTTATCGCGTCTCCGCAATCCGTCTGTGCGACATGTTCCCACATACGGATCACGTCGAACTCGTGACCATGCTCGAGCGCAGTTAGCCAGAATCCGGCAAAAACGCGGTCACACTCGCGAAGCTCCTCCTGCTCGTAGTCCTGGGCGGCAACGACGCCGCCTTTCGTCAGGCAACCCAGGACTCCCATGCTTCGCAAACTCTGCGCGCTCGCACTCTCCCTGATCGGCTCGCTTGCCGCCCAGGATCCGCGCGATCTCTCCGTGCCCACCGGCCACCTCACGCTGACCGGAGCGTCCTCGACCACGATCAATACCCAGATCAGCAACGGCTACCGCCTGACCGATATCGAGTATCGCGGCACGGTCCTCGGCACAGCACTCTGGGACGCCGTCTTCGTCCAGAACTCCGGGTCCTACTCGACCGGCTGGTGGTGGTACACGGGCATCACGGGCACCCAGGTTTCGTCCTTCCTCTCGTCCAATCAGGCTCGCCTGATCGACCTGGAGCCCTACGACGACGGCGCGGGCAACACGCGTTTTGCATGCATCATGGTCGACAACACCGGGGCCAACAACAAGGCCTGGTGGTGGACGTACAACACGACCTCGACTGCGGTCTCCAACCTCTCGTCGAACAACAATGCGCGCATCGTTGACCTCGACAGCTACGACATCAGCGGCACCACCTACTACAGCGCGGTGATGATCAGCAACACCGGCACGGACAACCGTGGCTGGTGGTGGTACTTGAACGTCACGCCAGCGACCATCGGCACGCTTCTCAATACCAACAACGCGCGCCTCTACGACCTCGAGAAGCGCGACAACGGTAATTGGAACTGTGTGATGATCCGCGACAACTCGTCGCCGGCTTGGTACTGGTGGTACGACCTCACGTCGTCGGACATCCTCTACCTCATCAACAACTACGGCGTCCGCGTCATCGACATCGAGCGCTACACGCTCAGCGGCTCCACGCGCTACGCGATCGTCACGATCAACAACAGCAACGCGCTGACGACTTCGATCGGCAACGCCATGCGCAGCCGCACCAATGGCCAGGTCGGCTTCTGGATGGAGCGCATCAACGGCAGCAACATCGCCAACCTCAACGGCGACACCCAGTTTGAGCCGGCGAGCACGATGAAGACGCTGCACCACACGCACGCCATGCGCCGCGTGTATCTGGGCACCGTCAACCTGTCGTCGCTGATCAATGTCTACACCAATTACTCGTCGACCAACGCTTCGTGCCCGATCGACTCCGGCGCCATCTCGCAACAGCTGCAGAACGTCCTGCAACTGATGATGGAGAACTCCGACAACGCCCGCACGCAAGCAGTCCGGGCCTACTTCGGCCAGACCAACATCAACAACACTGCCGCCGCACTTGGCATGGCGAGCACGAGCCTCAACCACCGCGTTGGCTGCGGCGCGGACGCGATTGCCAACCCCAACCAGATCACGCTGCGCGACCTGCACACGCTGCATGAAGCCGTCGCCAACGGTTACCTCGGTAGCTACCGCGACAACTTCTACTCGCTGATGCTCGACAGCGTGAACGACCTGTCGATCGCCTCGGTGATCAACGCCGAAGGTGCCTCGCTCGGCCTCACGAGCACCACGATCGCGAGTTTCCGCAACTTCACGAGCGTCGCCCACAAGGGTGGTAGCTATGGCCTCAGCAACGGTGGCCCGCTGTGGTACGACCGCGCTGAGTTTGGCTACCTCTCGCTGCCGTTCATCAGCAACGACGTCATCACGCCGCGCGAGTACAGCTTCGGCGCCTTCGTCAACAACGCTACGGTCGACAGCCAGGCTTCGGCCGCCATCTACACCGACGCGATCCCCGAACTGCTGCGCCCGACGATCCGCTCCGCGCTGCTGTCCTGGAACAACAGCCTCGCCGGCGTGCAGTCGTTCGGCACGGGTTGCGGCTCGCCGGTCTTCACGCAGAGTGTCTCGGGCCTGCCGCGCATCGGCGCGACGGTCAGCTACACCACGACCAACGCCTACGCTTCGTCGCTGGCCCTGCTCGCCATCGGCTTCTCGAGCACGAGCTCGAACGGCATCCCGCTGCCGGCCTCGCTGATGCCCTACGGCGGTGGTTTCGGTTGCGTCGCGCTGACGGATATCCCGATCAGCCGCGTCGGTATCGCCAATGGCAGTGGTGCCGCGTCGTTCAACGTCAGCATCCCGAACGACACGTCGTTCATCGGCCTCGAATACCTGACGCAGTTCTACTCGTTCGGTCCGACGGTCTTCAAGACGTCGAACGGCCGCCGCAGCATCGTCGGTCTCTGACCGACGCCACCGCGGAACGGTCAGCTACCGAGCTCTCCGTCCCGCTGCGAAAGCGCGGTTGCGAGCCGCGCCAGACCTCTCGACAGCACCTTGCGCACGGCGACGTCCGTCTTGCCGAGTCGATACGCAATCGCCGCATGCGTCATGCCGAGAAACCTGGACATGGTCACGATCTCGCGCTGCTCCTCGGTCAAGGTGTCGAACGCAGCTTCGATCGCGCGCAACTCCTCGCGCACGGACGCATGCTGGCTCGGGGTGATGCCGAGCGACTGCAGCTCTTCAGGGATCTGGTCGTCCGCTTCGCGCCGTGGCGATCGTTTGTCGGCGCGCCAGTGCTCGAGACGATTGAGGATCTTGCGGTGGGCAGTCGTGAACATCCACTCACGAAACCCCTGGTCGCCGCCAAACTGGAAGCGCTCTCCGTTTTGCAGCACCTCGCGCGCGACCGACTGCACGATGTCGCAACTCTCCTCGCGAGCCCGCAGCTCCTTGCCCATGCGCACACGCACGAACACCCTGAGCGCCGACATGTGGCGCTTTACCAGTTCGTCAATCTCGTGCGGGGAATCACTGGGCATGGTGGGAGGCGGCAACCGCCGCGCGCTGTCAGCAATGATACTGTGTGCTCTCCCAACTTCGGTCCAATCGTAGCCCGTGGAACCCCAACCCCCAGCCCCACCGAGCGCCGCCGAGGACCTCTTCGCCGATTTCGTCGAGCAGGTCGAACAGGGGGAATCGGTCGATTTCGACCATTGGGCCCAGAACTACCCCGACCAGCGCGAGTCCCTGCAGCGCATCCACGCCCGCTGGCAGGCCATCACCGTCGCCTTTACGTCCCTAGCCGAAGGCTCCGGTGACACCGAGACTTCGCCCGCATCCGAGACCTTGAAGGGCCTGCTCGGCCGACTCGGTGGCACCGCGGATCGCTGGTCCCGCTACGCCATCGGCTCCGAACTGGCGCGCGGTGCCATGGGCCGGATCATGGTCGCCTGGGACCAGGAACTGCGCCGCGACGTCGCGATCAAGGTGCTGCGCGGTCCCGCCGACGACCACCGCCAACAGCGCCGGTTTGTCGAGGAAGCGCAGATCGCGGCCCAGCTCGACCATCCCGGGATCGTCCCGATTCACGAACTTGGTGTCGACCCGGATGGCCGCCCATTCTTTGCGATGCGCCTGGTCCGCGGTACCGACCTCGGGGCGGTGCTCCAACAAGAACGCGCCGGTGCCAAGGAATGGACGCGAACCCGCGTTCTGCACGTGTTGCTGCGCGTCTGTGAAGCGATCGCGTATGCGCACCACAAGGGCGTCGTGCACCGCGATCTGAAGCCGGCCAACATCATGGTGGGACGTTTTGGCGAGACCTACGTGATGGACTGGGGCCTCGCCAGGGTGATTGGCCAACCGAGCGAAGAACCCCGAGCCCCATCGGCAGCGCGCAATCGGGTCGACACCGTGCGCGCCCAGATCGAAGCGGAAGACGACGTTTCGCCGCTGCTGACCCGTTCGGGCGAGATCGTCGGCACCCCGGCCTACATGGCCCCCGAACAGGCCAACGTCGCCTCGGCCACGATCGACCCCGCACTCGACATCTACGCAATCGGCGCGATCCTCTACCACCTGCTCGCGAGATGCCCACCCTACCAGCCCGACAATCGCCGGGTCTCGGCGAGTGAAGTGCTGGCCGCGCTTCGCCAGGCCCCACCCGAACCGTTGCCGTTTGCCGAACCCGCCGAACTGCGCGCCATCTGCGAACGGGCCATGGCCCGCGATCCTCTGCAGCGCTACGCAAGCATCGAGGCATTTGCCGACGACCTGCGCGCATTCCTCGAACTGCGCGTCGTCAAAGCCTACGCCACGGGCCGCTTCGTCGAATTGCGCAAGTGGGTCGCCCGCAACCCCGCACTCACCGCACTTTCGCTCGGCTTGTTGGCCGTTCTCGCCATCGCGGCGGCCACCACGAGCACGCTGTGGTTGTCGGCCGAAGGAGCACGTCGGCGCGCCGACGACAACGCCGCGCGTCTGGCCGTGGAGCTCGACCACAGCCAGTTTCGCAACGCGCGCATGGCCTTGCAGTCCGAAGACGGGCAGAACGCCGGCGAAACGCTCTGGCGGCACCACCTGGCCGGACGCATGCCCCGCGCCACCCGCTGGGCACTCGTCGAGTTCGCCGAACGTACGCCGGTACTCGCCACGCAGGCCCTCGAGGGCAACCAGCAATCGGTGTTCTCCCGCGCCACCAACAAGGTGCTGGCGACCGGCCCAGATGGGGACATTCGCGAATTCGACGCGCTGACACTCGCCCCGCTGCGGACCTTCACGCACAAAGGCCACCAGCTGGTGTCGCTGTCGGCATCGCCGAGTGCCCCCTGGCTCGTAGCCGGGGACCAGACTGGTGGCACGTGTGGAATCGACCTGCAGAGCGGCGCCATCACCCACCAATGGGCCCTTCACGACGGCGCCGTGACCAACGTGCTGTGCGCGCCCACCGGACCAGGGTTTGTCACCGCCGACGATCGCGGCAAGGTCCTGTGGCTGCCGAATGCAAACGCCGAGCCGGTGCCAATCGCGTCGCTGCACGACGGTGTCACCGCACTCGCCTTCGACCCGCGGGGCACGCAGCTCGCCATTGGCACCGCCGATGGCAGGGTCCGGGTCTGCAGGCTCGATGGCAGCCTCGTAGCGGAGCGCAAACTCGCGTCATTCCAGGTCATGTCCCTGTCGTTCGCGCCGGACAAGCAGGAGCTGTGGGCCGGTAGCCGCACGATCTACGTGCTCGACCCGCAGAACGGCAACGTGCTGCGCACGATCGATCCGCGCAACGGAACCTGCCGCGCACTGGTGCACGATCGCGATGGTTCGGTGATCGCCGGCGGCTGGTGGCGTATCGATCGTTACCGCGGCGAGGCGCCGGCCGAACCGATCGCGCTGCAGGATTGCTCCAAGTTCGATATCAACCGCGAGAAGGACCTGCTCGTCACCAAACGCGCCCGCGCCGGGCTCGACCTCATCGACCTTGGCAACCGCGACATCCTGCCACTCGGCAAGGACAGTGGCGCCGTTGCCCAGGCCACCAACGGGCAGCGCGCGATTGCGTTCGCGAACCTGGACGTTGTTCGCTACGACCTCAGAACGGGCTCGGAAGACCGGCGCATGGCCATCAAGCGCCGCGGCTGGCTCATCGCCAATCACGATGGCAGCGACGCGGCGATCGTGCGCAGTGGCAAGAAGGGCATCACCGTGCTGGATCTCGAACAAGGCGCTGTTCGCTTCGAGCTGGACGGCCCCGACGAGACGCCTTTCAACGAAAGCGCGCTCTATTCGCCGGATGGCAGCGAACTCGCGACCATTCGCGGCAGCGACCGGCTCGGTCGTTTCGACGCCCGCAATGGTGCACTCATCGCCGAGTACCACGTACCCGACCAGCGCTTGTTGCGCATCGGTTACTCGCCGGATGGCAAGCACCTGGCAGTCACCTGGCGCGGTGTTGCGACGCTGCGGGTCTACGAACTTGCCACCGGCAAGCACGTCGATCACCAGTTCACGCTGCGCGCGAACAATGGCCTGAACGGGTCGATTGCGGCCTTTGCGCTGGACACCAGGAATCAGCGCATCGCCGTGGGTAGCTGGGGCGGAGTACTCGCCATTCGCGATCTCGAGACGCAGCAGGATCGATTCCTGCAAGCCCACACAGGCACCACGTGGAGCCTGTGTTTTGCGCCCAATGACCCCAATCTGCTGGTGAGTTCCACGGGTGCTGGTGGCATCACGTTCTGGGATCTCGAGGCCGCAGAGGCGTGTTACCAGACGCGCCGGCTCGCAGCTCCCATCGCCCAGGTGCAGGTCAGCCCCGACTTCCGCACCCTCACCTGCAACACCGTGGATGGCCCCGTGGCGATCGATCTTGCGTACCGCGACCGCCATATCGCCGGCCTCATGGCCCACTATCTGGATCGCCTGCAGGGCGAACAGGTCCGCCCCGAACGCGACCAGGCCCTCCGTCAGTGGTCCGCCGAGGTGCTCGCCAGGCCCTGGCCACGTTGGCAGTGACCGGGAATCGCAGTTCGCCCGATCCAAGCAGTCGCTATCACCAGATCGGCCTGCTTCGTAGAGTCCTCCCCTTGAGGACCCCACGATCATGATTCGCAAGCTCGCAGCGCCGTTCAGCGCGATTCTGCTCTCCCTCTCCGCCCTGGCCCAGGGCTCTTCGGCCGACACTCTTGCGCTCGGCAAGATGTGGACGTTCGAGAATCCGCCGCTTGCCTATCTGGAAAGAGAATACGGCTTCAAGCCGGACCAGACGTGGCTCGACTCCCTGCGGCTCGGCGCGCTGCGGCTCGGCGAACGGGAGAATCCGTGGTGCTCGGCGTCGTTCGTGTCGCCGCAGGGTCTGATCATGACCAACCACCACTGCGTGCGGGAGCAGGTGGCGCAGATCCAAGGCGAAAACGACTGGATCAAGAACGGGTTTGCGGCGACCGACCTCACCGACGAGGTGGCGATCCCTGGCCTCACAGTGCACCAGCTCGTGGCCCAGGAAGACGTCACGGCCAAGGTCGGTGAGGGCATTGCCGCGAGCGACGCCAGCGAAGCCGTCGCGAGCAAGCGCGAAGCCAACATCAAGAAGATCAAGGACGACGCCGACGCGGCCCATCCTGGCTTCATGCACCAGGTCGTGTCGCTGTACCAGGGCGCCGTCTACCAGCTCTATCGCTATCGCGTCTACGACGACCTCCGCCTGGTGCTCGCCGTCAACCTGCAAGCCGCGCACTTCGGCGGCGATCCCGACAACTTCACGTACCCGCGCTGGAGCATCGACTTCTCGTTCGTGCGCGCCTACGAGAACAACAAGCCCGCGGACACCAGCGCCAACTACTTCCGTTGGCGCATGGAAGGCGCCAAGGAAAACGAGCTCGTGTTCGTTCCTGGCAATCCCGGTCAGACCAATCGACAGCTGACCGTGGCCCAGCTCGAAGCACAGCGCGACGTCGAGTACCCGATCATTCTCGACCAACTGCGCACCGGCATCGAGATCCTGCGGCCCTACACGGCCCAGCTCCCCGGCCTCTTGACGACGATGCTGAGCTGGGAGAACAGCAACAAGGCGATCACCGGCATGCTCGACGGCCTCAACACCGCGAGCCTCATGGAGCGGAAGAAGCAGCACGAGCAGCTGTTCCAGGCCGCGGTGAAGGCAAGTCCAGAACTGGACTCCAAGTTCGGAAAAGTCTGGGCAACGCTGGCCGACCTCGCCAAGACGCATCGCGAACTGCAGCCCAAGGTAGCGTTCTACAGCCCCAGCTACTCGGGTGTCATCGAACGCGCCGTCGCGATGGCGAAGAGCTTTGATGCCACGCTGAGCAAGGAGGAGCGCACCGCCGCCAAGGACAGCGCCATCGGCATGGAGATCCGCGGCAATCAGATCACCGACGCATTGCTGCTGAACCACTTCGAACGCGCCGCCAAGTGGCTGCCCGAAAAGGACCCCTACCTGTCCGCCGTGGCGGGCGCGCTGGCGACGGATGGCCCCCGGGATTGGGCCGGGTCGCTGCGCGCGATCGCGAAGAGTTCTCTGCGGCGCAAGGCCTTCGTGCAGAAGATGCTCGAAGCCGAAGATGGCGCCGATCAGTTCGCCAACAGCGACGACGTCGGCGTGGCCATCGGCCGCGTGCTCTGGCCACTGATGCGCGACATCGAGAAGGCGCAGAAGGCCAATGACAGCGCCATCGCCGTACAAGGCACCCTGATCGGCCAGGCCTTGCACGCCGTCTACGGCAACAACGTCAGCCCCGACGCGACGATGACGCTGCGCTTCTCCGACGGGCGCGTGCTCGGCTACGACTACAACGGCACCAAGGCCCCCTGGGCGACGTCGTTCTACGGCCTCTACGGCCGGGCATTTGAGTTTGGCGGTGTACACCCCTTTGACCTCGCGGAGCGCTGGACCGCCGCCGAGGGCCGCATCGACCTGCAGAAGAAGGTCTGTTTCGCGAGCACCAACGACATCGTCGGCGGCAATTCCGGCTCGTGCCTGGTCGACAAGGACCTGCAAGTGGTCGGCCTCATCTTTGATGGCAACATCGAGTCGCTGCCGAACGACTTCTATTACACCCAGGACAAAGCCCGCGCGGTCAGCGTGCACACCGATGCCATTGTCGAAGCGCTGCAGAAGGTCTACGACATGGCTCGTATCGTCGAGGAGCTGCGCGGCAAGTAGGTTCTAGGCGTGCTATCGGCACCGCCGGGCGGCTATCCTGGTCCGCCCCGTTCCAACGAATTCAGCATGCGCGACAAGGTTCTCATCGGCTACGGCCAGGGTTTCTGGGGCGATTCGATCCTCGGGCCCGTTCGTCTCGTGCGCGAGGGTCCTCTCGACTACCTCGCCCTCGACTATCTCGCCGAAGTCACCATGAGCATCATGCAGAAGCTCAAGGGTCGCAACCCGAAGGCGGGTTACGCGACCGACTTCGTGAAGATGCTCGAGCGCACGCTGCCCGACATCCACAAGAAGGGCATCAAGGTGGTCGCCAACGCCGGGGGCGTGAACCCGCAAGCCTGCCTCGACGCTGTGCTCGAACTTGCCCGCAAGCAGGGCATCAAGGGCCTCAAGGTCGGCGTCATCGAGGGCGACGACATCCTGGCGCGGCTGCCCGAACTGCAGAAGGGCGGCCACATGCTCGCCAACATGGACGACGGCCGCCCATTGTCGGCGGTGCAGGACAAGCTGCTGTCCGCGAACGTCTACATCGGCGCATTCGCCGTCGCCGAGTGCCTCGCGCAAGGCGCGCAGATCGTGATTGGCGGCCGCCTCACCGATCCGGCGCTGGTCGCCGGCCCGATGATCCACGAGTTTGGCTGGAGCCCCACGGACTACGACAAGCTCGCCGCGGGCACGATGGCGGGTCATATCGCCGAGTGCGGCGCCCAATGCACGGGCGGCAACTACACGGGTTGGCGCGAGGTCAAGGACTTCGTGCGCATCGGCTACCCGATCATCGAAGCGTCGCCTGACGGCACCTTCGTGGTCACCAAACACGATGGCACCGGCGGCCTCGTTTCGCGCAATACCGTCGTGTCGCAGCTGCTCTACGAGATGGGCGATCCCAAGCGCTACCTCGGCCCCGACTGCACGGCGGACTTCACGAGTGCGCAGATCGAAGAGGTCGGCAAGGACCGCGTTCGCCTGTCCGGCATCAAGGGTGGCCCCGCCACCGAAACCTACAAAGTCTCGCTCAGTTACGAGAATGGCTACAAGGCCGTGAGCCAGCTCACGGTCAGCGGCCCCGATGCCATCGCCAAGGCGAAGCTGTGCGCGGACATCGTCTGGGGCCGGCTCGCGTTCGACGGTTGCACGTTCGAAGAGCACGAGAAGATCGTCGAACTCGTCGGCGCCGGCGTCTGCCACGCGGGCATCAACGAAAGCAGCAACCCGCCCGAAGTCGTGCTGCGCCTCGGCGTGAAGTGCCAGGACGAGAAGAAGGTCGATCGCTTCGGCATGGAAGTGGTGCCACTCGTGACCAGCGGCCCGCCAGGCGTCACCGGATTCGCTGGCGGCCGCGCCAAGGCCACCGACATCGTCGGCTACTGGCCAGCACTCCTGGACAAGAAGCAGGTACAGACGCGCGTGCGCGTGGAGGTGTCGTGATGGCGAAGCAGAAACTCGGTACGTTCGCGTTTGCTCGCAGCGGTGACAAAGGCGACGGCAGCAACGTCGGCATCTTTGTGACCAACGCCGAGGACTACACGATCCTCAAGCGCGAACTCACGGTCGCGCGCGTGAAGGAGCACTTCAAGGCGATCTGCAAAGGTGAGATCACGCGCTACGAAGCACCCAACATGCTGGCGCTGAACTTCCTGCTGCGCGACAGCCTCGGCGGCGGTGGCAGCGAAAGCCTCAAGACCGACGCACAGGGCAAGACCCACGGCCTCGCCCTGCTCGAGATGGAAGTCGAACGATAGGACTGCGCGCATGGTCGACGTCCTGAGCCAACTGCGCGAACGTGCCAAACGTCGTCGCGCGCGCATCGTGCTGCCGGAGACCCTCGATCCACGCACGGTGAGCGCGCGAGCGATGCTCGAGCGCGACCGGCTCTGTGAGGTCGTATGGGTCGAGGACCCACGGCACGATCCACGCCTCCAGGAAGTTGCGGCCCTGCTCTACAGCCGCCGCAAACACAAAGGCCTCGACGAAGCAGGTGCCATGGCGCTGGCCGTGCAACCCGTCATCTTCGGCGCGGGCCTGGTCGCACTCGGTCACGCCGATGCCGGCGTCACTGGCGCCGCCCACGCCACCGCCGACGTGATCCGCGCTGGCCTGTTCTGCCTCGGCACCGCGGAGGCCATTCCGCTCGTCTCGTCGATGTTCTTGATGGTGCGCGGCAAGGAAGTGCTGTCGTTCGCGGACTGCGGCGTCGTGCCGGATCCGGATCCTGACCAGCTCGTGCACATCGCCGCGGCCACCGCCCAGAACCATCAGCGCTTCACCGGCGAACCGGCGCGCGTCGCGTTCCTGTCGTTCAGCACGCGCGGTAGCGCCGACCACGACAAGGTGCGCAAGGTGCGTGCTGCGGCCGAGCGCTTTCGCGCCGCGCACCCGGCGATCGCGAGCGACGGCGAGCTGCAGTTTGATGCGGCCTACGTGCCGGCGGTCGCTTCGCGCAAGTGCAAGGACAGCCCCCTGCAAGGCCGCGCAAACGTGTTTGTGTTCCCCGATCTCGATGCGGGCAACCTCGCCTACAAGATCACCGAGCGACTTGGCGGCTTTCAGGCTTTTGGGCCGCTACTGCAAGGCCTGCGCAAGCCTTACCTCGACCTGTCGCGCGGCTGCTCCGCCGAGGACATCGCCGGCGTCGCGGTGATCGCTAGCGCCATGCTCGACTGAGAATCGAGGGCCCGCTACTTGCCGCTCGGCGGCACCTTCGCAGGCTCCCCGACGCGCTTCTTCAGTCGGGCAAGTTGGGCCTCATAGCCTTTCACGATGACCTCTGCCCGATCCAGCCCCTTGACCACGTCACGGTAGGCGTCGAGTGCTTTGCCAAATCCCTCGACGTCGCCATCAACATCCTTGGCGGTGAGGATCATCGAGAAGAAGTTGCGCGCCGGCACGCCTGTGGGGACTCGCCCCTGCTTCCACATTGCGTCAAAACGACGGCCCACTA
>JADZDL010000380.1 GCA_020851075.1 Planctomycetota bacterium
CTTCAGTCGGCACGTCCTTACCACCGTTCGGAAGCGTCGCGGACAGCAGGCCTGGCTGGTATCCAGCCAAGCGGGCCCAGACGTTGCCCAGCGGCAGCCCGCGGTAGCGCGCGATGCCTTCTGCATTCGTCGTGCCCACGCACCAGTGATGCTCGGGCTCCTGACCACGATCACGATTCTCGTTCCAGACGGTCGCCCCCGACTGCGAGGCACCGGCCGCATCCACTACCACGAAGCGCAACCGCACGTCCCCGTCGACGGCAAGTCGACACGAAGCAACCTGCCCTGCAACCACCTCGCATTGCACTTCGCGTGGCACGCGGGTCGAAGCGCTGTCCTGACTGGTCAGCATGCGATAGGCCCCCGGCGCGAGGCCATCGAACGTGACGCGGCCGTCGGCGCCTGACAGTTTGGAGACGAGGACCTGCCGCCCCCCATAAGGTCGAACCAGAACACCCGCCGCCGGCGCGTCGTCCGAAGCCCATACAACCTGCACTTCGATGCCACCCGTCGTTGCCGCGGCTTGCCGCCGTGCCGGGGCATCGTCTTGTGGAGCCACGTTTGCAGACACCTCAGGCGGTGCGGGCTCGTTGGCCGGGGGGCTAGGCACAACGGCAGGAACAACCGCGACCACCGCCGCCGGTTCGGGACCGCCTGTCGGCGACCCTGGCTCTGCCAGCACGGTGTGCAGCACCAACCAACCCGCCACCAGCACGACCACCGCCACCACCGCTGCGAGCCCCTGCTTCATCACGATTCCTCCAAGACTGGCCAGCACACCCGTTCCCACCGCAACCGCCATCGCGAGCCCCGCGGGCAACGCGCGCCGCACCAGTGCCAGACCGCGGTGCATCATCACCTTCACCGTCACAAGCGTGCACGGTGATCGTATTGGCGCGCAGGTCTTCGTAGTCAAAGAACCGGTCGTTCGACACGACGAGCGATCCATGCTGCTGCGCATGCAGCAGCACGTAGTAGTCCGCCGGTTCGCCGCGCGGCGTCACAGCGTAGCGCGCGCGTTCCGGGTTGACGTCCATGCAACGCGCTCGCAGTTCGTCCTGGATCTCGGGGCGGCAACGGCGCGCGGTCGTATTGTAGATGAACACCTGGATCGGTAGATCCGGTCGGCACGCGTGAAACCATGCTTCCGCGAGGTCGAGCCGCATCGTCGCGCGTCCGCTGCCACTCGCGATCACGTTGGAACCGTCGATCACGATGCCGCCAATCGGCGGTGGCACAGGCAAGGGTCCGCGGTGGCGTCGTCTCATCGGTGGCGGCGTGGCATCTGCGCAGCATGCCGCGCGCACGTCACTTCGCCAACTGCAGGCGCGACCTTCACGCTAGCGGATCATGCGCGCGCATCGCTAGAAGGCCTCCAGGGAGAGCACGCGCAGCACCGTGGTCGTCACCCGCGAGTAGCCATGGCCGACTGCCAACTGCCAGAAAGAGCCCCTTCCCTGCGCTGCTCTGCCGCAGCGCGATCTCTGCAAGGCGACGGCACCACGGCTCCCATAGCCCCTCGTTCCATTGAAACAGGGCATTCGAGCCCCAGTACAGGGCCCAAGGATCGGTAGAGTCCACAGTGCGCTGCAGCAGGTCCTCGGCATCTGCCCGGTTGCCGCCCAACCACAGCGCGACCCGCAGCAACTGGCCAGCGGTGCGATCGGAGACGTACCCGAGCGCGACCGGATCGCCGGTCTCACAGTAGTGTTGGAAGCGCCGGTCCGCCGGATCGCGAGAGAGCCTCATGCATGGGGAATGGCCAGGTACCCCTCTATTTGAGAACCGTAGATGCCCATGCGAACATATCGGCCCGCGCCATCTCCGCAGCTGGTCGCGGGCATACCCCCGCGCTCTCGAACCACTTGATAATTCCTTCACCCACTTCGCGGACCAGCAACGATCGCGCCCGCTTGGCAATCATCAAACCCGGGAGACTAGTCTGTTTTGCGCTCACGACAGAACCGTCTTCCAAAGTCTTAAAGACCCTCGTCCCCCCCTCTTCCGCCAAAGGGAAGAACTGGATTTCCTCGACGCCACCACTCTTGAGCGCCAGCTTCTTACGCACCCCCAGCTCCGGCTTCCATGCAATCTCAGCGCTCAACTCTTCCATGTCTTTAACGGCAACCGCTACCTGGGCTTCATTAAATGCCCCCATCTGCGGCCCCACCACTTTGGTTAGCATTTCGTCGAGCTGCTGAACCACAACTGCAGACAGCTCCATATCCTCCGGGTTCAACCATTTGTTTCTCACCAAAGTCGCAGCCGCGATTTCACTCGGCAGAAACGTTACATACCACCCTAACGAGAATTCGGTGCGCGGGAATTTACACCACTCGGCGCTGTGTCCCTCGCGGGGTCGATCGACATCCGCTAGGCGAGGCGCTCCCCGAACACCTTCGATCGCACGATCAAGCCCTTCCAGGTTCTCCTGAGCCCCGTTCGCAGGCGCAGCTGGCGGTGCGACCTCGTCCACCTGAGCGCTCGGCACAACCGGAGGAACGACCGCGACCACCGCCGCCGGTTCGGGACCTGGTGCCTGCGACCCTGGCTCTGCCATCCCCGCACGCACCGCAAACCAACCCGCCACGAGAACGACCACCGCCACCACCGCTGCGAGCCCCTGCTTCATCACGATTCCTCCAAGAATGGCCAGCACCCCCGTTCCCACCGCAACTCCCGCCGTCGGCACCGCCGCGTTGCCAAGCACCACCTGCCGCATTGCCGCGAGCCCGCGCCCCGGACTCAACAACACCGCGACCGTCATCGCGAGCCCCGCCGGCAGCGCGCGCCGCAACAGGGCCAGACCGCGGTGCATCCTCACCTTCACGGTCCCGAGCGGCACGCCAAGGCTATTGGCAATCTGCTGCAGATCGAGCCCGTGCACTAGCCGCAGCGACAACACCTGCCGGTAGTGCCTCGGCAGCCGTTCGACCGCCGCGTGCACGGCCGCAAGGCACTCGTTCGCTTCCGCCGCGGCTTCCGGGCGCTCCGCCGAACGTTCTTCGAGGCGTTCGCGATCCGGCACACGCTTGCGCTGGCGCCGCGCCTCGCGCACATGGTTGCCTAGCAGCCCCACGAGCCACGGCGCAAGCCGCAGCGAACGGTCCCAGCGCGCCCGCTGTCGGATCGCATCGAGGAACGTCGCCTGCACGAGGTCCTCGGCGAGATCCCCACCCGCGAGGTGGGCCGCGACGAGCAGCAACTCGGGCGCCAGCCGATCGAACACCAACGCGAGCGCCTGCGCGTCGCCGGTCTCCCGGTAGCGCAGAAACAGGGTCTCGGTGGTCGCATCGTTCACGCCCCTACTCCGCACGAGGGCCGGCGCAGGTTTCACGATTTCCGGGGGCGCATCATGCACGACCAAGTTCTACCATTTTGCCCCACGGATGATCAGTCCAGCACACTGGGCCGAAGCGCGGCTCACCGGGAAGGTCGCGGGGCGACCGCGCGTCGTACGTCGATTCGGCTGGTCCGACGAGAGCCAGGCCGCGGCCCAGCAACACGCCGAACAGCGCGCCGCGTTGGCACTCGCAGCACTGCAACAGGGCGAACATGTGCCAGGCCGCGAACGCCGGATGACCTACGGCGATGACGTGTTGCCGATTCGCGAAGAGGTCATCGCGCACGACGGCAGCGAGGTCGTGACGCGCAATCGGTATGGCGC
>JADZDL010000381.1 GCA_020851075.1 Planctomycetota bacterium
CGAACGAGCCGGGATCCTGGCAGCAGCCGTTCGAACTGCGCCTCGGCGGCCCTCCACTCACGATCTCGGGGCGCGCCGTCGCCAGCGATGGCACGCCGTTGCCGGAACCGCAGGTGACGCTGCTCGACGCCGAGTGCCTCGTGCCCGGCAACGACATGTCGTCGATCGAGTTCCTCGCGCGCGTCTCGTCGCGCGTGACCAAGGACGGCGCCGAGTTCACGGACTTCGGCAGCTTCATGCCAGGCGAGCCTCGGCCGGGCGCGTTCTCGCTCAGTGGCCTGCAGCGACGCAACTACCGCCTGCGGCTCGAATGCCAGGCAACCTGCCAGTGGCTCGATACCGAGCCAATCGCCGCCGGAGTGCAGGACCTCGAACTGCGCCTGCCCGCCGAACCGATGTGGCCAGGCGTTGCCGGCATCGTCGTCGACCGGCGCGGCTCCCCCGTCGCGCGAGCCAGCGTGTGGATGGAACGGGTCGATCCGGCGACCAACGCAGTGCGCAGCACTCCGGGCCTGTCCACCGACGCCGACGGCCGCTTCGTACACGGTGCGCTCGCTTGCGCGGCCCGCACGCTCTGCGTGCAGACCGAAGGCATCGCGCACCCGACGCGGATCGACCTCGCGGCACAAAGTGATGTCGCCCAAATGCGCCTCACGGCCCCGGTCAAGACCAGCGCGCGCATCGCCGGCGCTCTCGACGCCGACAGCGGCACGTTCCTCGATGCCCAGGAACAACCGATAGCGGTGACGATCACCCACGGCGACTCGGCCTGGGGTGCCTTCGACGTGCCGCTGGTCGAGGGCGCGAGCGAAGTGGTCACCGTGCCCGACGACGCCGTGACGCTGGTGCTGCGCAAGCAAGGCCGCGAAATGGCGCGCCGCCGCGTTGAGCTGCGCCCCGGCGATCTGCAGGTGCTGGGGCCCTGAGGCGAAGTCGGCCCCGCCCCCACCGTGACTCACACCGAGCCGCCGGCCCCTGACATGCAGTCGCGAACCCGCAGTTCGCCGGGTCCTCAGTAGGTACCGATCACGAGCGCCAGCCCGTTCGAACCACTGAGTGCCACCGGCTGATTCTGCGCATTCATGGACAGCTGGAGGAACTGTTCCAACAGCGACACGCCGACCAACCCGACATCGCGCGGCAGCGCGAACGACGTGGACGCGACGCCGGCTTGGGGCACGAGCAGCACTACCGCCTGGGGGCTCGCCAACAGCAGGCAGCCTGGCGATCCGATCGGCAGCAAGGTCGCCAAGGGCGTGTTTGGCACCGAGAACCCAAGCACCGCGGCGCCTAGCGAGTTCGCGGCGAATCCGGTGGCCATCGTGCGGCAGGTGCCACCGAGCCAAGGCAACTCCTGCGCCGACAGCACGAGCGGGCCGGTCGGGCTGACACAGGTCGGCCCGAACGGGTTGGCCAGCGCCGGGCAGGTCGACGAGGCCGTGGCGAAGTAGCCAGAGGGCACGGCACCGAAGCTCTCGAACCTGCCGCCGACCAGAACCCGGCCGTCCGGGGCCACCGTGAGCGTTTCCACACCGGCGATGTCCAGGCGCACGGCATGCCACTGCGCGCCATCCCAACGTGCCAGCCCCGGCCCTTGCTGGTTGCCGAGGACGAACCCATCCGCGGCGACCAACAGATCGCCGTTGGGCAGGATCTCGATGCTGCGCACGGTGCTCGCGGCGGCGTTGCCGAGTGACGACCACTGCGTGCCGTTCCAACGGGAGATGAAGTCGCCAGTGCCGGGCACCGCGGCCTGGAACGAGCCCCCAGCGATCAGGTCGCCGTTCGGTTGGATCGCGAGAGTTTCGACCTGCCCATTCGGGAAGCCGGGACCGAGCGGCGACCAGGTGGTCCCGTTCCACCGGGCGATGCCGGCCGCGGGGCTTCCTCCTGCGGTCGTGAAACTGCCGGCGGCATAGACGTCGCCATTGGGGGCGACCGCGACTGCGTAGACCCATCCCGAAACCCCAGCCCCCAGCGCCTGCCAGGAGTTCCCATCCCATCGTGCGATGCGCGACGCGGGAACACCTCCCATCGAGGTGAAGAAGCCGCCGACCAGGACCTCGGCGCTGCCCGTCGCCGCGAGGGCCAGAACGCGACCGCCGGCTGCGGTGGCAGAACCGAGCGGGACCCAGTTCTGGCCGTCGAACCGGGCGATGCCCTCGACGGCAGTGGGACCGGCATGGCCGAAGGTGCCACCCGCGACCAGATCGCCATTGCCGAGCACGACGAGGTCCTCCACCGGATCATCGAACCCCGTCCCGAGCGGCTGGAAGGCGGTGCCATTCCAGCGCGCGATCCGGTTCGCGGGCGCGCCGCCCGCGAAGGTGAATTCCCCGGCGTAGACCAGGTCTCCGCTGGGCAGGACCACGACCTTCCGGACCGGGGCATTCAGGCCGGAGCCGAACGGCACCCAGGTCGTGCCGTTCCATCGCACCAGGCTGCGCGCCTGGGTTGTTCCCACTCTGCCGAAGGACCCGCCGGCGATGGTCTCCCCGTTGGGCAGATCGACGGCCACCTCCACCGTGAACCAACTGGTGTCCAAATCGAGGGAGGTCCACTGCACACCATCGAAACTCCAGAGACTGGAGGAATATGTGCCGACACCGGCGGCGAGCAAGTGACCGTTGGGCCGCAACGACAACGACCTGACGCCCGGCAGCGGGATATTGGCAGCCTGCCAGGTCTGTCCATTCCAGATGGCGCTGTCGGCGGTCGGGACGCCGTTCATGTGGGTGAATGTACCGGCCACCCACAAGCTACCGAATGCCCACCCGACAGCCTCGACGAAGCCTGGCACCGGCCAGGATCCAGACACAATCGTCGAACTGAGGCCGATCTGCTGCCAGGTGACACCGTTCCAGAGCTCGACGGCGCCGTAACGACTCACCGTCACGACGTGGCCATTGGGCAGCACGGTGAGATCGCTGGGAAAGTTCGTCGGCCCGTTGCCCAAAGGCGACCAGGCAGATCCGTTCCAACGGGCCACCCCACGGGCGGGAGTCGCGCCCGCATTCTGGAAGTAGCCACCTACCAGCAGGTCTCCGGAGGGCTCCACGGCCAGGCAACTGGCGGGACCGTTGAGGCCAGCGCCGAGCGCCGACCACGAGGTGCCATTCCACTGCGCGATGTAGTTCGTCGTGATCCCACCTGCTGACCAGAACTCGCCAGCAGCCACGAGAACTCCGCTGGGCAGCACCACCAGGTCCGCCACGGCCCTGTCGCACCCGGCGCCCAGCGCCGACCACGCTCCGGTAGTGGGATTCCACGCCGCGATACAGTTGGCCATCGTGTCGACCACGGCGGTGAAGCCGCCGCCGATCACGAGCAGCTCCGGTTGTGGACCGGGCCCATCGGGATCCCAGCGGGTCATCGCGAACGTGCCCCCGCCACCCACCACCGCGCCGCTGGTGCCAGGGATGTCCCCACCCGGTTCCAGCTGCACCGTACACTGCGCACGCCCCACCGCGGCCAACGCGCAGAGGGATGCCAAGACGAGACATCGAGCCAGTCCCTTCATGCGGCAGATCCTATCACCTGGCACCCGCCCTTGGTGAGACACCGGACCGCCGCCACCAACACGGAGTCCGCGCCGAGCCCGAGCAGTTCGCACGCCTCGTTGGGCCCATCGGCAGCAACGACGATCCGCGCCTTCCAGGCAACCAACCGGACTCGCTCCCCCTCACCACACCAACCCACCCACCGCCGGCACCGTCTGCAGCGGCAGCGCCACCCCGGACACCGCCTCCACCCACAACCCCGCCCCGAGCAGCACCGGACTCGCCGGCACGCTCGTCGCGTACGTCGCCGCCCCCTGCGCATCGGCCACCAGCACCGCCAACAACCCGAACCCACCCGCCGGCAGCCACACGGGCTGCACGACCTGCGGATCCGCCCGGCGCTCAAGCCCAGAGCTCACGACGACCGCCACCGGCCAGTTTGGCTCGGTCCGGTAATCGACCGACCACACCTGCCCGCGCACCAACGCTCCCGCAGCGCCCACGGCGCCGAGCAACGGCGCCACCACCACCGGCCCCGTCGTCGCCGCCCCCGAGGTCGTTCCCGCGCCACCCTGCATCGACGTGCGCGCATGCTGCACCGGCACAGCGCTCGCATTGACGAGGCCAATGGCACCCGTACCACCGGCGCAATAGTCGTTGCCGCCCAGGACACTGCAATCCGCCAGCCAGACCGAACTCGTGCCACCGACCCGCAGCCCCGGGCCCGGTGGGTTCGTAGCGAGGCAGAAGAATGGTCGACTGCCACCCTGCAGCGTGCAGCCGACGAGATGCACAGCCGAGTGCAGGGCACGCACCCCTTCGCCGCCGTTGCCGGGCTGGTCGAACCCCGTGTTGCTGCCATAGAACTGGCAGTCAGTCGCGCCGACGTACGCGTTCTCGGCGCGCAGGCCTGCGTTGCCCTGCCCGGCCCCGCTGGTCACCCAGTTGTGGCCGACCAGCACACAACTGCGCATCACGACGGCGGCGCCGAACACCCCCAAGGCCGCAGTCTCGTAGAACAGCGGTGCCTCGAAGATGCAGTCCTCGAACCACACCGTGCCGCGGTCGACACTGGTCGATGCGGTGACGAAGAAGCTCCACGGGTTGCGGAACTCGATCCGTGCGATCCTCGCCACCGTGCCGACCGGCGGCCGGATCTGCGTCGCGTCGAACAGGTTCGGCAGCACCGCCACGCGCGCCCCCGGCAGCGCCGCGGCGATCGCATCGCGGATCTGCGCGTAGCCGCCAGGGCCCACCTGCAGAACGTTCTGGGCCACAGCGGCGGCCGACAGCAACAGCAAGGCTACGGAACGGAGCATCCGCCTAGGATATCAGGGCCCGCGCAGCGCAGCAGGTTTCCCCGCCCCCCCACCGCCCCACCCACCCCAGGACACCCAGCCGCCGCATCGCGCGCACGTCTTCGGCTCCTTCTGGCCCGCCGTTCCACCGCGGTGCTCCCGCAGCACCGCTTCCGCCTCGGCAACCCGGCGCCGCACATCCTCCTGCCGCAGCGCCTGGCGCACCTTGTTGGTCTGCCCGCCAGTCAGCGCCGCTTTGCCATCCCACCCCTCGCCGAGCACACCGAGCGGCACGTCGCCCATACCCCAGTCGTCGCTGCGCTGCGTCGCGAACGGCAGATCCTTGTTGCCAAGCGCCTGCACGTTGGCCAGCGGACTGCGGCCCCAGGCATAACGGAACTGCAGGGGCGACGGCACCAACGGGCTCGTTAGAACGAGCTGCTTCTGGTCCACCTTCGGCCGGCCGTGTTCGTCCTTGCCGATCTCCAGGTAGGCCACGTCAGCTGGCTGGAAGCGGCGGTCCTCGCCGGCGATCGCAAACCCCTGGATCGCGCCGCCCTCGGGGTCACCAACCGCCGTGTCGAGCTGCAGCACGAGCGCGCCGTCGCGAACCTGCATCGAGACCAGGAGCGGCGGCTGCCAGTCGAGTTCGCCGCCAAAGCCATACTGCGTCGCCAGGGCCCAGCGCGCGATGCGTTCGCCAGCCGGGATCTTCACCTGCGGATGGAACCAACTGCGGCGCAGGTCAAAGGTACTCGCGTAGCCGATATGGGTGTCACCGCCGCGATCGAGGTCGAGGAACGTACGATAGTGCGCCTCGCGAATGTAGATGCCCGTGTCGAGCATGCGCTCGCAGTAGTCCTCGCGCGTCTGCGGCGGGCCATCGGTACACAGCGACAGGATGCCAAACGGCAGCTGGGGATTGGCGAACGCAGCTCGCCAGGCGCGGATCAGTTCGGGCAGCACGGCGCGGTACGCGAAGACGCCGGGCATGCCGTCGAAGGCATTGTTGTAGCCCTGGTGGAATAGCACGCCCTTCACCGCGAGGCCGGTGAGCGGCCCGATCATGCCCGCATAGCAGTGGCCCGGATGGTTGGGATCGACTCCGGGGCCGGGGCGCAGGTCGTTCGGCGGCTGCTGGCGATCGGCTGGCACCGGCTTGCCCGCCGCCTGCTGCTGTTCGACCCA
>JADZDL010000382.1 GCA_020851075.1 Planctomycetota bacterium
AAGGGCAGCGGCTGGTACGAGACCGACTTCAAGTCGGACAAGGAGAACAAGCGCAACCTCGTGGACAATCCGGGCGCCGATTCGAAGGAGTCGGGCGGCGATGCCACCGTCAAGCCGCCGGATACCAAGGCGGCCGATACCAAGGAAGCGCCAAAGCCGGCCGCCGACAAGCCTGCCGATGGCGCCAAGTCCCGGTCCACGGCCAAGGTCGGCAAGGCAGCCAAACCGAAGGCCAAGGCCCCTCCGGCGAAGCGGAAAGCCGCGAAGCGTTAGGGAGCCCACCTCACCCGCACTCCGTGCGACCTCTCCCGACGGGAGAGGTGCTGCAACCCTCTCCGGTCGGAGAGGGAAACGGAGTGGGTGAGGCTGTTCAGAAGCCCCAGTCCGGCCGGACAGTGGTACGGGGCGGGCGACGTCGCTTGCGCCACCCGGAGGCGCTCCGTAACATCCCGCGGCTCTCCCTATTGCCGGTTCCCAGGTTCCCATGCGCACCCACTATTGCGGCCAAGTCAACGAATCCCTCTCGGGCCAGACCGTGTCCGTCGCCGGCTGGGTGCACCGTCGCCGCGACCACGGCGGGGTGATCTTCATCGACCTGCGCGATCGCGAGGGGTTGCTGCAGCTCGTGTTCGATCCGTCGAACGCGCAGGTGTTCGCCCAGGCCGAGCGGGTGCGCAGCGAGTTCTGCGTCCGTGTCAGCGGCCAGGTGCGTCCGCGCCCGGCGGGAACGGCAAATGCGAACCTCGCCTCCGGCCAGGTCGAACTGCTGGCCGGCGAGCTCGAGATCCTGAGCCGCTCGGAGACCCCGCCGTTCCATCACGACGAGCACGTCAACGAGGAACTGCGCCTCAAGTACCGTTATATCGACCTGCGGCGCGACGTCATGCAGAGCCGCCTGCGCCAGCGCCACCGCATCACGCAGGCCGTGCGCAACTGGCTCGACGACAACGGCTTCATCGACATCGAGACGCCGATGCTCACGAAGGCGACGCCGGAAGGCGCGCGCGACTACCTCGTGCCGAGCCGCACGCATGCGGGCCACTTCTTCGCGCTGCCCCAGTCCCCGCAGTTGTTCAAGCAGCTGCTGATGATGTCGGGCTTTGATCGCTACTACCAGATCGTGCGCTGCTTCCGCGACGAGGATCTGCGCGCCGACCGCCAGCCGGACTTCACCCAGATCGATATCGAGACGTCGTTCCTCACCGAGCAGCAGATCACGGACCTCATGGAGGCGCTGATCCGCAGCGTGTTCAAGAAGGTGCTGGACGTGTCGCTGCCCGATCCGTTCCCGCGCATGACGTACGCGGAGGCGATGCGTCGCTATGCATCGGACAAACCCGACCTGCGCATTCCGCTCGAACTTGTCGATGTCGCCGATCTCGTCCGAGACTGCGATTTCAAGGTATTCGCGGGTCCGGCAGCGAACCCGAAGGGCCGGGTCGTCGCCCTCAACGTTCCGAAGGGCGGCGAGCGCCTGTCGCGCAAGGAAATCGACGACTACACCGCGTACGTGGGCCGTTACGGTGCGAAGGGCCTGGCCTACGTGAAGGTCAATGACGTGACCAAGGGCCGCGATGGCCTGCAGTCGCCCATCCTCAAGTTCCTGAGCGACGCCGCGGTGGCGGGCATCCTGTCCCGCACCAGTGCACAAACGGGCGACCTGATCTTCTTCGGCGCGGACACCGCCCAGGTCGTCAACGACGCCATTGGCGCGCTGCGCCTCAAGGTGGGCGCGGACCTCGGCATGGTCGAGGCCGGGTGGCGCCCCCTGTGGGTCGTCGATTTCCCGATGTTCGAGTGGGACGCCACGAACAAGCGCTGGGCAGCGCTGCATCACCCGTTCACGGCCCCGCGCATCGACGATCCGGCGCAGCTCAAGGGCAATCCGGGCGAAGCCCTGTCGATGGGCTACGACATGGTGCTGAACGGCTCCGAGATCGGCGGCGGCTCGGTGCGTATCCACCGCACGGACATGCAATCCACGGTGTTCGAGCTGCTCGGCATCAGCGCCGAGGAAGCGCAGCAGAAGTTCGGCTTCCTGCTTGAAGCGCTCAAGTACGGCGCGCCCCCGCACGGCGGCCTGGCCTTCGGCCTCGATCGCCTCGCGATGCTGATGTCGGGCGCGGACAGCATCCGCGAAGTCATCGCGTTCCCGAAGACGCAGACGGCCGCATGCCCGCTGACCGATGCGCCGACGCCGGTGAGCGACGCGCAGCTCAAGGACCTCCACATCCGCGTGAAGCTGCCGGTCAAGGCGGAATGAAGATCAGGGAAAAGGGGGAAAGGGGACAGATCTATTTTCTTCCCTTCAGAAAATAGATCTGTCCCCTTTCCCCCCTTTCCCCCTTTTCTTCCGCCATGCCCGCCCCCGACCTCGTCATCCTCGTCCACGGGTTGTGGATGTCGGGCCTGGAACTCGTCTCGCTGAAGAACCGGCTGAACGGCGATCACGGCTTCGAAGCGGTGCCTTTTTCCTACCCTTCCGTCAGCGGGTCGATGCTCGATCACGTGAAGGAGCTGCGTGAGTTCGCGCAGTCGCAGAAGACGGAACGGATGCACTTCGTGGGCCACAGCCTCGGCGGCCTTGTCGTGCTCAACCTGCTGGAGGCCACTGCAGACCTGCCGCCGGGTCGCGCGGTGTTGCTCGGTTCGCCGCTGCAGGGAAGTCGCGCCGCGCAAGGCTTCGCCCGGTGGCCGCTGGGCAAGGCCATGCTCGGCATCACGATGCGACAGGAATTCCTGCCCGATGCGAGCCTCGGGCCCAGGACGTCATTGCGGACCTGGAATGATCGCCGTGAAGTGGGCGTCATCGCAGGATCGAGCGGATTCGGTCTCGGCCGCTTCGTCGCAAAGCTCGATGGCGAGAATGACGGCACGGTGATGGTAGAGGAGACGCAGCTCCCCGGCGCCCGTGATCACCTCGTGCTGCCCGTCACGCACACGAGCATGCTGTTCTCGGGTGAAGTCGCCAGGCAGACGGCGCACTTCCTGCACCACGGCCGGTTCTCGCGGGCGGCCGGCTAGCCGTCCTTGCGCAGTCGCTTGAGTCGGTAGAGCGCTTCCAGCGCTTCGCGCGGACTCAAGGCATCCGGATCGAGCTCATCCAGCGCCTCGGTGAGCGGGTTCGCTGCGGGCACGGCCGGCACGGTCAGCAACAGTTCCTGCTGCAGCTGTGGCGCATGGGCATTCGCCGAGCGCCGCTCCAGCTCTGCCAGGTATTTCCGCGCTGCAGAGATCACTTTCGGTGGCACACCCGCGAGCGCTGCAACGGCCAGCCCGTAACTCTGGTTCGCAGGCCCTTCCTTGACGGCATGCAGGAAGATCAGCTGTTCGCCGTGCTCGGTGGCATCGAGGTGCACGTTGGCGCAGGCATCGAGTTCCGTGGCCAGCGCCGTCAGTTCGAAGTAGTGCGTGGCAAACAGCGTGAAGGCCTTGACGTGCTTGCCGATGTGCGTCGCGCAGGCCCAAGCGAGCGACAGGCCGTCGTAGGTGCTCGTGCCGCGGCCGATCTCGTCCATCAATACGAGGCTGTGGCCGGTCGCGTTGTTCAGGATGTTGGCGGCTTCGGTCATTTCCAGCATGAACGTCGAGCGGCCGCCGGCCAGGTCATCCGAGGCGCCGATGCGGGTGAAGATGCGGTCGATGGGGCCGATGCGGGCTGAAGTTGCCGGCACGTAGCAGCCGATGCGCGCCATGATCACGATCAGCGCGGTCTGGCGCATGAACGTCGATTTGCCGCCCATGTTCGGGCCGGTGATCACGAGCAGTCGACGGTGCTCGCCCAGCGCCAGGTCGTTCGGCACGAACGGCTGGTCGATGAACTGCTCGACCACCGGATGCCGCCCTTCGCTGATCTCGATGACCGCGTCGTCCGTGAGTGCGGGTTTCGCGTAGCGCAGCGCGACCGCCCGTTCCGCAAACGTGGCCAGTACATCGAGTGCGGCGATGGCCGCCGCGGTGGACTGGAGGCGGGCAACCCGCTCGATCAGCTGGTCCAGCAGACCGTCGTACAGCAGCTTCTCGCGAGCGAGGGCCCGGTCGCGTGCGCCCAGCACCTTGTCCTCGAACTCCTTGAGCTCGGGCGTGATGTAGCGCTCCGAGTTGCGGATGGTCTGGCGGCGGATGTAGTCGGCAGGCACCCGGTCGGCGAGGCTGCGGTTGATCTCGATGAAGTAGCCCTGCACGCGGTTGTAACCGAGTTTCAGGGTGGCGATGCCGCTGCGCACCTTCTCGCGGGCTTCGAGGTCGAGCAGGTACTGGTCGCTGTGTTCGCTGATCAGTCGCAGTTCGTCCAGCTCGGCGTCGTAGCCGGGCGCGATGACGCCGCCTTCGCGCAGGATCGGTGGCGGCGCTTCCACCACGGCGCGTTTGAGCAGCTCGACGACTTCCGGATGGGTCCCGATCTCGCCCGCCAGCGTCATGAGCAGGGGCGCGTCCTGTTTCCCGAGCAGCGCCTGCAGTTCCGGAAGGCGGGCGAACGCATCGCGCAGCTGCGCGAGGTCTCGCGGTCGTGCCGACTTGAGGGCGACGCGGGCCAGCGACCGCTCGATGTCGCCGACATGACGCAGGATCTCGCACGTGTCGCCGTAGGCCCGGTTGCCGACCAGCGTCTCGACGGCCTGCAGTCGCAGCTCGACGCCGTGCCGGTCCCGCAACGGGCGGTGGATCCATCGCCTGAGTTCGCGTCCGCCCATCGCCGTCGCCGTGCGATCGAGGATGCCCGCGAGCGTGCATTCGGGCCGGTCGGTCAGTGATGCGTCGAGCTCGAGATTCCGGCGGCTCGCGGCGTCGAGCAGCACGGCATCCGAACGCGACTGCGTCTGCAGGCCCTTGAGATGCGGCAGCGCCGCCTTCTGCGTGTCGCGAACGTATTGCAGCAGGCAACCTGCCGCGCGCACGGCCAGCGGCAGCTCGGCACAACCGAAGCCCGACAAGTCGCGCGTGCCGAACTGGTGGCACAACGAGCGCGTCGCCGAGTCGAGGTCGAAGTGCCACGGCGGCCGCTCGCGCAGGCTGGCGGAGGTCGCGATCGGCAGGGCAGCGGCCTGTTCCGCGACCAGCACTTCCGCGGGGCGCAGCCTCTCCAGTTCTCCCGCCAGCGCCTCGGCGCCGACGGCCTCGAGCACGCTGAACCGGCCGCTCGCGAGTTCGAGCCATGCGAGTCCGAAGTGTTCTCCCTCGCGGCACAGCGCGGCGAGCAGCGTATCGCGCCGCTCGTCCAGCAATGCATCGTCCGTGACGGTGCCGGGCGTGACGATGCGGACGACCTGGCGCTCGACGGGACCCTTGGACTTCGCGGGATCGCCGAGCTGCTCGCACAGCGCGACGGATTCGCCCTTGCGAACCAGCCGAGACAGGTAGGTTTCGACGGCGTGGAACGGCACGCCGGCCATCGGGATCGGCTGGCCGCTCGACTGCCCGCGAGCCGTCAGCGTGATGTCGAGCAGCCTCGCGGCGCGCCGCGCGTCGTCGAAGAACA
>JADZDL010000383.1 GCA_020851075.1 Planctomycetota bacterium
CGTCGTGAAGGCACAACGTGGTGCGCGCAGCGACAGTTCGCGCAACAACGACAGTGAACTCGATCCCGCGGCGCTGCAGCAGGTACAACAGGAGTGTTGGCCTGATCCGCGTTCGGCCGAAGAACTGCACGAAGCGCTCGGCTGGATAGGTTGGCTCGAAGAGCGCGAAGTGGCTGCCGCGTGGCGACCGTGGCTCGCCACCCTCGCCGAGGATGGCCGTGCGCAACGCGCTACCGAGCCCGATGGCGATCGTTGGTACGCCGCCGAAGCACCGCGCGAACGCCTCGCCGCCTGGCGAGGGCGCCTCGAAGCCGTGATCCCGATCCACCTCGACGAGTTGTCGTTCGAGGATCAGGAGACGCTGCGCGCACTCGAAGCCGAAGGCACCGCCATGCGCGCACGCTGTGCTGGCCGCGAACTGTTCGCCCACCGACGCCTGCTCGCGCGCGTTCGCCGCGCGATGGTCGAACGCCTGCGCGCCGCGGTCGAACCCGTGAGCCCCGCCGACTTCGCGACGTTCCTCGACACCTGGCTAGCGCGCACCGAAACCACGCGGCGTCACGGGCCCGCGGGGCTGCAGGAGACCATCCAACAACTCGCGAGTGCCGTTTCGACAGCGCCCGAATGGGAACAGGACGTGCTGCCGCCGCGCATCGGTGGCTACCAGCGCGAATGGCTCGATCAGGCCACCTTGAGTGGCGAGTTCGTCTGGCTGCGTTTGTGGGGTCCGTGGCGCGGTTCCCTCGGCAAATGCCCGTTGTCGATCGTGCCGCGCGCCGACTTGCCGCTCTGGCTCGAACTGCCACTCGACCGCGCCACGCCTGCCGAACTCGGCGCCGCCGCACGCACGCTGCACGAGGTGCTCACCCGCCGCGGCGCCGTGTTCCCGACCGATCTGCAGACCGAAGCGAAGTTGCTGCCGAGCCAACTCGAAGACGGCCTCGCCGAACTCGTCGGCATGGGCCTCGCTACATGTGACTCGTTCGCGGCGATGCGCCAGCTCGCGATCGCGCCGAGCAAGCGCCGGTTCCCTCTCTACGCGGTCGGCCGCTGGAGCTTGCTGCCACTGCCGCCCGAAGGCACTCGCGCCGGCGAAGGCGCGATCGAACTGTGTGCTCGTTCGCTGTTGCAGCGCTTCGGCGTGTTGAGCCACACGCTGCTCCAGGACGAGAAGTTTCCGGTGCCGTGGCGGTTGCTGCTGCGTTCGCTGCGCGCGATGGAACTGCGCGGCGAAGTGCGCGGCGGGCGGTTTGTGACCGGCTGGAGTGGGGAACAATATGCGCTGCCTCACGCGGTCACTGCGTTGCGCGCTGGCCGCAATCGCGCGCTCAGTGCTTCGGCGCCGTGACACTGCTGGCGCGCACCGCAGCAAGCACCGCATCGAGGTCCAACTCGTCCCCGCCGGCCGCATCGGCCTCGAGATACAGCACCTGCCCCTGCGCCCCGAACACCACGACCCCACCCTGCTGCAGCGCCGAGCCCTCGACCTTGGTCTGCCGGAACCCGTTCCGGAACGCGCGCCACGCATTCGCGAACGTGCGCCAGTGCAGGGTCGCGAACAGGCCCTTGCGCATGCCCGCGGCGCGGTAGGTCGCGCGCGCGGCATCGCTGAACACGGGGTGCTCCCCCGCATGGTCCATCGCAAAATGCGCAGCCTGGGCTGGCGAACCATTGCCAACAAATACGATCCGCGCGTCCATGCTCACCAGTTCCTGTTCTCGACGACGCAACTGCGCCGCCCGTTCGCGACAGAACAGTCAACCGAAGTGGCGCAGGAACACCACGACCGTGGCCGCACCGCCCAACTGCGCACGCAGGCTGGTGGTCGCCCCATCGGTGGCCAGGATCGGGGCATCGAGCATGGGAGCACTGTCGACAGGCATGGACGTCATCATGGCGGTTCGCAGGGGTTCGTTCGAGGCGCCGGCCCGGACGCAGCATTGGTAATTCGTTCGTCCCGCCGCCAGTCCGGCGGCCCACACCGCTTGTCCAAGCCGCGCCAGCCGCCCAGAATCTCCCGACTACCAGCCTCCCAAGGACCTCCCCGATGCGTCACCTGCCCGCCGCCCTGCTCGCCTGCGTCTCCGTGCTCGCCGCCCTGCCCGCCCAACGTTTCGGCCGCGATGACGGCCCAGCTCCCAAACTCGACAACTTCACGTACGAACGCGGCACGCTGAAGAGCGACAAGACGCGCCAGGGCGAAGCCGGTTACGGCATCTACCTGCCGAAGGGCTATGCCGACGACGCCAACAAGGACACCAAGTACCCGGTCATCATCTGGCTGCACGGTTTTGGCGGCTCGGGTGAGTTCCAGGGCGGTGGCGGCGCGCAGGTGCTCGACAAGCTGCTCGGCGACGGCAAGATCCCAC
Source organism: Planctomycetota bacterium (assembly GCA_020851075.1). Lineage (GTDB taxonomy): Bacteria > Planctomycetota > UBA1135 > UBA1135 > UBA2386 > JADZDL01. Next base: position 2,370 of record JADZDL010000383.1, read on the forward strand.
CGCTCGCGATGGTCGTGTTCCAGGCCCCCGGTCGCCGCACGACCTACCTGAACGGCGAACCCGGTGGCGACATCGAGGACATCATCACGACGGACCTCGTGCAGCAGCTCGAGCAGAAGTACCGCCTCAAGGCCGAACGCGGCCAGCGCGCGTTGATGGGCGTCAGCATGGGCGGCATGGGCGCGCTCAAGATCGCGATGCACCATCCCGACCTGTTCGGCACGGTCGCCGTGCACAGCGCCGCGATCCTGCCGGCCAATCCCGAGGACGTTCCCGCGGACTACAAGGGCATGATCCAGCGTCAGATCGAACGCGGTGGCCTCGACAAGGTGCTCGGCAACCCGATCGACAAGGCGAAGTGGCAGGAGCAGATGCCGCTCGGCATCGTTGCCAAAATGAAGCCCGAAGACCTGAAGGGCATGTTCCTCTACTTCGACGCCGGTACTGAAGACCGCTACGGCTTCTGCCCGCCCAACGAAGCGCTCGACAAGGCGATGACCGAGAAGGGCATGAAGCACGTGTTCCGCAAGGTCGAAGGCGGCGGCCACGCGTGGAGCAGCCCGTCGATGAAGGAATGCCTCGCGGTGTCGCTGCAGTTTGTCGGTATGGCGTTCTCGGGCAAGGATCCGGTCGCGGCCGCCGAAGCCGAGGCGAAGGCGAAGGCCGCCGCGGCCGATGCCGCGAAGTAGGACGAGACGGGCGGCGACAGGGGCGAGCTTCAACATGCCGCTGCCCCCGGGGCGTATCATCGACACGAGCGGCACGCCGATCTACTCGCATTGGATCTGGGCCGACCCGACTGACTTCCGCAACCACGGATCCACCGCGGGGCAGCGATTCTCGATGCGCTAGCCGGGCACCCTGCGGGGCAATTGGGTCAGCGCACCTGCAGCGCGGAGAACCGCGTCTCCGCATTGCTGACTCTGTAGCTCCAAGCCTAGACGGGTAGAAGGTCCGGCGAGCGGTGTTTCTGGGAGCCGACCGAGCAGACTTGAGGCAACTGAGGCAACCAGCCCCATTGCCAGATTGCGTCCGTGCGCACATACTCCTGGCTCACGTTTTGTGAATAGGAGATTTGCAATGGGTCCGTCGCCAACCATCGATCACTATCGGCAGTTTCGCCAGCAACTGCCCCCTCGGAGGCTCTCTGGCAAACCGGAACCGCCAGTTCCGGAACCGCTGGGAGGTTCGGCGAGGTGGTCCAGGATGCCCGAACTCAACGGTCCCGTTTGGGGGAACCGAGGGCGATCCTGATACCCCCGCCTCCTAAAGGGCGTTGACAGCGCGCCTGGGGCCGGGCACCGCGGTGAGGTGGGTCCGGGCGTCCGGGACGTTGGTTGAACGATTTGATGCCTCCAGCAGGCTCCGGTGGGTCTACTTGAGTTTCACAAGGTCAAAGGACTCATGGAGGAAGACGAGAGAATGGAAGAGGTCATTCGGCGCGCAGCCGCGCGCGGAGCCAGGACATGCACGCGCAGCCGCCAGACCATCGACGACGCGGCCCGTTTCGCGATCGAGCGATGGGAAGACGCGGTGATTCGAAAGAAGCACATAGCCGACTGGGAGGCATGGGCGTACCGCATCGGAACCAATGCTGCTCGCAAACTGGGCCAGGTTCAAGCGGACACCGGTAGTTCGACGGCTGAGTCAGCGCTGGGTCAGGCCGCGGCGCGTCCCGCCCAAGGCCACGAAGATGCAGCCGAAACCCGGAGCATGCGCGTGACCGCCAAGAGGATCTTGCGCGCTCATCTCACAAGGAATCAAAATCTCCTGCGTGGTCGGCAGCTCGAGGTGGTGCTGAAGCTAGCTCAGCCGAATATGTCGCTTCATCGTGCAGCTAAAGAGATTGGGATGGCAAGGCCCAACCTACGACGCGCCTTCCGATCAGCTCTGCGACGTCTCAAGCCCCGGTCAAGGTGATCCCCCCCCCCCCCCCTCCTCATAGTACCAAGGCGAAGAACTCCCCTTGAAGTGCCACCTAGTCACCCGCGAGCCGACCATGATCTCCCTGCCTCAAGCGTTCCTCTTGCTCTTGCTTCTCCCGTCGAACTCCGGCCGCCTGACGAGTGGCTGGTGCGACCCTGCTGCCGCACCGAGACCAGCAGAGACCTGTGGCTGCAATCAGAGCCAGGACATCAACACAACCCACGTCGGCGACGACTGCCAAGTTGGGGCTCCATGCGTGGCATGGACAAAGACCACGTCAGGCACTGCTCATCCCGGAAAGTGCCACAAGGACGAAGTCACGTGCCGCGCGCAGGCGATTGCGTGTGCTCACCAAGCATACACAGTAACCGTCACCATTGCGGCGTGCGCAAGTGGAATTGGAGGCACCTTCACGTGCTGCCCGGACACCAGACCAGACCCGAACCCGGGGGCCGGATGCATGACCGTCAAACTTGATGGATCCCTTCTCGATACCAAGTGTGCCGGCGAGAGCATCATGATCCCCATCGGCGCCCCCCCAAACCAAGGTTGTGGTGCGGCTAACATCAGCAATGTCATTGCTGTCGAGTGCGCGAGTGACGGCGACCTGGAACTGGAGGTCACTGCGACATTCCGATGCCCTCAATGCAAAGCGAAGAGCTAGAAGGCCTGATGTACCCGTGCTCAGCTTCTGGTTGCCCTCGCGATCAAACACCGCCATGCTGATAAAGGCAAGACGCTATCCTGCCATCGCAATCCTAGCGGTTGGACTCGTGGGTTGTGGGATATGGATAGCCCTGTCATCCCAGAGGAACGACGCTCCACATCCGGCCTCCCGCTCTAGCCATGTAGAACAAGGCGTGACGCATGTCGCACCGCAGCCAGAAAGGGTGGAACGAACTGACGCAGTACCGCCGTCGATCGACGCCGTGCCATTGTGCGATCAAGCCGGACCACTCGCTTCATCACAAGTAAGCTACGTCGCAGATGTACTGAGCCGATCGGCGAAGGCCAACCTTGATGGGTTGAAAGCCCCCCTCAGCGAGCAGGACATCAAGTACCCGATGTCACGCTTGGCACGAGAAGCACAGAATCGCCTCGATTATGAGAAGCTGACGATAGCTGCCGTCATGGTCGGTAAGGGTAGGTACTACTTAGTACCTATCGGGGAGGCTTATCCTCCGTTGCCTTCAATGCACTATATCGTATCCACTGGTCCCGTACCCTCCAATCGTGGGACCGCTGAGGTCGTCGTTCATGTGCCGGGCGATACTCCCTCGCTCCAACAATGCGTGTATCAACTGAACCAATTGCTAGAGGCGGCAGACGTGGAGTATATGGGGGTTTTCAACAACAGGAGTTACGAAGACCGAGCGGCCTCATTCGCGGCAAGTCGGCAGGCCTCGCTCGACATCACTCGAATCCGCAACGACACGACGTTGGGGTCGTCGGAAATCGCCCAAAGGGTCCGGCCACTCGAGAGCATCCTTATCCGGGACGGATTCGACATCGATAACGCTTCCTTCCTACTTCGAAGGCGCAAGTAGCAGCCTGTTGCATATTGGGCCGCGGCGACCAGTTCGGCAGCAGTGTATTCGTTCAGCAACTGCGCCGAAGCAGTCTCGGCTCGAATTGGCCACTTACCGGGCTCCGATGGCCAAGGACCAACTACCAACTCGAGGCGGCGCCGACTGGAAAGGCCGGCAACCGAAGACCAAGGCTGCTGGTGACGCCGCATCAGCCGTGAGGGAGGACGAGACGGGCGGCGACAAGGGCAAGTGAGGCTGGCTCCTCAGCGCACTTGCAGCGCGGAGAACCGCGTCTCCGCGTTGCTGGCCCCGTAGCCCCACGCCGTCAACGATTGCCACGACTCCGGCAATGGCGCTTCGATGCGCTTGCCGAGTGCCTCCGCGGTGACACGGTGCGCGGCGAGATCGATCGTGACGCGCACTTCGACCGCCGCACTGCCGTCCCATTCGATCGCCGCCTTCGCGACTTCGCGCATGCCCGCCGGCCCCTGGATCACGAGGCGTTTGGTGCGGAACTCGATGCCGGCCCGCACGAGGTTCTCACGCGGCTCCCCACTGCTCGCGAGCACGAACCCATTCTGCAGGGGTCGCCCCGCCACGGGCTGCATCGTGGTCACGAACGTCGTCGTGCCCGTACGTTCGCCGGTCTGCAGCAGGTAACCACCCACACAATTCGCGTAGACCTGCCACACGTCGCCGTCGTGCAGGACTTTCGTGATGCCCGCCTGGATCGGAAACGTGGAGCCACCGAGCGCCCCCGTGTCGTCGCCGTACTGCGCACGCAGCTCGCTCAGTCGCTTCTGCAAGGCTGCGCGCACCGGCGCGTACGCGGGATCGTCCGCGACGCTGCGCATCTCCTGCGGGTCCTTCTGCAGATCGAACAGCTCCCAGCAATTCCACTGCGGCTCATAATAGTAGATGAGCTTGTAACGATCCGTGCGAACGCCGTAGTGCGAAGCGACCATGTGCGTCGCTTGCGACTCGTAATAGTGGTAGTAGATCGCGTCGCGCCACGTCTCCGGCGCTTTGCCCGCCAGCAGCGGCACCAGGCTTCGGCCGTGCATCGACGCCGGCACGGGCACCCCCGCGAGGTCGAGGAAGGTGGGCGCAAAGTCGATATTCTGCGTCATCTGCGCCACTTCGTGCCCGGCGTCGACGTGCCCGGGCCAGCTCATCAGCAACGGCATGCGCAGGCTCTCTTCGTACATCCACCGCTTGTCAAACCAGCCGTGGTCACCGAGGTAGAATCCCTGATCCGACGCGTAGATCACGAGCGTGTTCTTCTTCACGTCGGGATGCGCATCGAGCCACGCCTGCAACTTGCCGACACTGCGATCGACGCCGGCGATGCAGCGCAGGTAGTTCTTGATGTAACGCTGGTAGGCCCAACGCACACGATCGCGGCCCTGCGGATTGTCGCGGCGGAACGCTTCGTTCTCGGCGTGGAACGCTTCGTCCCACTGCTTCTGCTGCGCGGGTGTCATGCGCTTCCACAGGTAGTCCCAATCGCGATCGGGGCCTTCGAGGTGCTTGCGCTCCTCGTCCGTCGGCGGCACGACGAGGTCGTAGTGCAGCGTCAGATGACGCGCAATCTCCATCTCCTGACGGGTCACCGGCTCGGCGCGCCCCGCGTAGTCGTCAAACAGCGTCGGCGGCTCGGGGAGATCGCCGTCGCGATATAGCGCGAGGTCCTCGGGGGCCGGCATCCAACTGCGGTGCGGCGCCTTCTGCTGGCACATCAGCAGGAACGGCTTCTTTGGGTCGAGTTCGTCGAGCCACTTCAACGCGAGGTCGGTAGTGATATCGGTGACGTGCCCTTCGATGCGGATCTTGCCATCCTTGGTGAGGAAGTCCGGGTTGTAGTACTGGCCTTGGCCCGGCAGCACCATCCACTGGTCGAAGCCGGTCGGCTCGGACTCGAGGTGCCATTTGCCAAACATCGCGGTCTGGTAGCCCGCGTCCTGCAGCAGTTTGGGCATCGTCGTCTGGCTGCCGTCAAAGACGTTGCCATTGCGCATGAAGCCGTTCGCGTGGCTGTGCAGTCCGGTCAGGATCGTCGCGCGCGACGGGCCGCACAGGGCATTGCCGCAGAAGTTGTTCCGGAACAGCGCGCCCGTGGCAGCGAGGCGATCGATGTTGGGCGTCTGGTTGATACGCGAGCCGTAGGCCGAGATCGCGTGCGCGGCGTGGTCGTCGCTGAATACGAAGACGATGTTGGGGCGGCTGCCGGAGAGGCCCTGCGCGAGCACGCCCGAGGTGAGCAGGCCAGTCGCGAGCAGGCACGGGACGAGGACGAGCGTGGGCCGGAGCATTGGTTGCACCTTAACGAAGCTCGCGCACTGCGCGAAGGGACTCTCCGGTTCCGTGATTCCAGATTCCACGGTGCAGTCACCCGCTACCATGCCCGCCCCCATGCGTTACCTGGGCCGCATCTACCGCCCGCCGAGCGAAGCCGATTCCTACATCCTGCAGGCCACCATCGGCTGCAGTTGGAACAAGTGCACGTACTGCGACATGTACCGCGACAAGGAGTTTGCGGTGCGTCCACTGGCGCAGACTCTCGAAGACATCGCCGCAGCGGGCCGCACCTACGGCCACGAAGTCAGCAAGGTGTTCGTCGCCGACGGCGATGCGCTGATCCTCGACATGGACCACTGGCGCACGATCCTCACGGCGTGCCGCCAACACTTCCCGAGCCTGCGCCGCGTGTCGTGTTATGCAATGGCCAGCAATGTGCTCGCCAAGAGCGAAACCGACCTCGCCGAACTGCGCGCGCTCGGCCTCGAACTGCTCTACATCGGCCCCGAGAGCGGCGATGATGCGACGCTGAAGAGCATCGCCAAAGGCAGCACCGCCGCGGACCATGTCGCTGCCGCCGAACGTGCGCACCGCGCCGGCATGAAACTGTCCGTGATCTTCCTGCTCGGTGCTGGCGGCGTCGAACGCAGCGAACAGCACGCGCGGGCTTCGGCCGAATTGTGCACGGCGATGACCCCGCGGTTTGCCTCGGCGCTCACCCTCACGGTCGTGCCCGGCACGCCGATCGCGCGCGCCGAGCAGAAGGGCCTCTACGAGGCGCCGGATATCCCCACGACGCTGCGCGAGCTGCGCACGTTCGTGAGCCATGCGGCGCCGACCGATGCGATCTTCCGCACCAACCATGCGAGCAACCGGCTACCGATCGCGGGTCGGTTGCCGCGCGACCGGGCAGTGATCGTGGCAGCGATTGACGGGGCCTTGCGCGGAGACATTCCACTGCGGCCGGAGTGGCTGCGTGGGCTGTAGGCGGGGCCGGCAGACAGCGGCCCCCGAGTGTCACCCATGTGCCCGGACACATCTGGGACGAGGGAACCCACCACCAACCCTTGCCCCCATGCCACCGTGCCCTGCTACACTCCGCACCCCGCTGATGTCCCGTTTCCCGGTGTGCCAATGACCGTACCCCCCGATCCGCAGAAGGGCTTCTCACGCCGTTCGTTCCTCAAGGGTTCTGCCGCCGCGAGCCTCGCCGGCGCGAGCCTCACGGCCGCTGCGCGCGCGACTACACCGCCCGTGCCCGATTCGTTCGGGCCTGGCGAACATGAAGTCACGCTGCGCATCAACGGCAAGAACCAGAAGCTCAAGGTCGAAACGCGCACCACGCTGCTCGATGCGTTGCGCGACCAGCTCGACCTCACCGGCGCGAAGAAGGTCTGCGACCGCGGTGCGTGCGGCGCCTGCACCGTGCACGTCGATGGCGAGCCGGTCAACAGCTGCCTGATGCTCGCGATGGACGCGGTCGGCACCGACATCACGACCGTCGAGAGCCTCACCGACGGCGACAAGGTGCACCCGCTCGTGCAGCAGTTCGTGCACTGCGACGCCCTGCAGTGTGGGTTCTGCACGCCGGGCATGGTGATGTCGGGCCTCGCGTGCCTGCAGAAGCGCGGCCAGCCCACCTACGAACAGATGCAGCACGACCTGTCCGGCAACCTGTGCCGTTGCGGCACCTACGGCCGCATCATGGAAGCCATCGATCGCACCGCGAAGGGGGCCAAGTGAGCTACGAACCGAAGAACCCGCGCGACGGGGTCGAGATCACCGTCGGCTACCGCGGCCTCGGCGGCCAGCCGGATCGGCTCGAGAAGCGCACCGTGCAGCCCGCGGAAGGCGACGCGCCGCCGTGGGACGCCAACACGCCGTTCGCGGTCGTGGGCACCGACGTGGATCGCACCGATGGCATCGCCAAGGCCAGTGGCCGCGCGAAGTATGCCTATGACATCACGTTCCCCGGCATGCTGCAGGCGATGATCCTGCGGTCGACGGTCGCACGCGGCGTGCTGACCGGGCTCGAACTCGACGAAGCGCGCAAGATGCCCGGCATCGGCGCCGTGGTCGCGTTGAAGGAGATCGGCAACAAGGTGCGCTTCGTCGGCGACGCGATCGCCGCAGTGGCGGGCACCACGCTGCACGCCGTGCGCGACGCGATCGAGAAGATCCGCGCCACCTACGAGGCCGAAGCGCACAACGTCGACTTCCTGCAACTGCCTGACGCGCCGATGCTCGGTATTGCGGGCGACATCGACGACGAATGGCCCGCCGACGAAAACGTCGATGGCGCGCTCGCGGCGGCGAAGGTCACGCACACGGGCACCTACCGCACCGAAGTGCAGACCCACAGTTCGCTCGAGACGCACGGTGGCGTCGCGAAGTGGAACGGCAAGGACCTCGAAGTCTGGAACAGCACGCAGGCGACGTTTGGCGTGCGCGGCGAACTCGCTGGCGCACTGAAGGCGCGCGGCATCGAAGTCGAATCGCTGACCGTACACGCCGAGTTCATCGGCGGCGGTTTTGGCAGCAAGTTCAGCGCCGGCATCGAAGCGCTCGCGGGCTGCCTGCTCGCCAAAGAAGCGAACGCCCCGGTCAAGCTCATGCTCGACCGCTTTGAGGAGCACACGTGCACGGGCAATCGCCCGTCCGCACTCATGCAGGTGCGCGCGGGCCTCGACGACAAGGGCACGATCACCGCGTGGGATTGGCGCAGTTTCGGCGGTTGCGGTTTCAACGGCGGCGGCGGCAGTGTCGCGGTGCCCAACTACTACACGAGCCAGGCGAAGAAGCGCGCGAGCCACAAGGAACTCGCCATGGACACCGACCCCGCGCGGCCGATGCGTGCGCCGGGTCACCCGCAGGGTTGGTTTGGCGCCGAGCTGTTCCTCGATGAACTGGCCGCCAAGGCCGGCATCGACCCACTCGAGTTCCGCCTGCACAATGACGACCAGACGATCCGCCAGGATCAGTGGCGTTTTGGCGCCGAACGGTTCGGCTGGCAGAAGGCGCGCGCGCGCACCAACGACCCGAAAGCGCGTTACTGGCACGGCGTCGGCCTCGCGAGCGCGCGCTGGGGCACACTCGGCAACGCCGGCCGCCCCGCGCACGGCATCACGTGCCGCATCCACCAGGATGGCACCGTCGAGTCGCGCAGCGGTGCGCAGGATTGTGGTCCCGGCCTGAAGACGGTGATGGCCATCATCACCGCCGAAGAACTCGGCTTGCCGGCCGAACGCGTGAAGGCCGTCAGCGGCCATACGAGCGACCCATCGGGCCCCGCCTCGGGCGGCAGCACGACGACGCCAAGCCTCGCCCCGGCCGTTCGCCACTCGGCGTGGCTCGCGCGACAACAACTCGTCGAATTGGTGGCCAAACACCTCGGCGTGCCCGAAAACCAGGTCGCCTGCACCGGCGGCAAGGTCGGCGCTGGCACCGCGATGTTGCCGTGGAACGAAGCCTGCAAGCTGATCGGGCCCAACCCGATCGAAGCCCGCGGCAAACGCTTCGACAACTACAAGCAGGACCCGTTCTTCCGCGGCGTCTGCGGCTGCCAGTTCGCGGAGGTCGAAGTCGACACGTGGACCGGCATCGTGCGCACGACGCGCATGCTCGCAATCCAGGACTGCGGCGTGGTCATCGCGAAGAAACTCGCCGAGAGCCAGGTGCTCGGCGCGATGATCCAGGGCGTCAGCTACGCGCTGCACGAGCAGCGCATCATGGACCGCACCAGCGGCCGCATGCTCAACGGCGACTTCCTGCGCTACAAGATCACGGGTCCAAAGGACCTGCCGCAGCTCGAGTGCATCATGCACACGGTGCACAACGGCCACGCCAATACGAGCGCCGCGGGCCTCGGCGAGCCGCCTTCCGTCGCCGCGCCTGCCGCGGTTGCCAATGCAGTGTTCCACGCGCTCGGCGTGCCACTGCGCCACCTGCCCATCACTCCTGACAAGGTCCTCGCGGCCCTCGCGAACAGGAAGGTCTGAGATGAAACCATTCACCTACGTGATGCCGACCACGCTGGCCGAAGCCGGCGAAGCGGCGAAGAAGCCCGATACGATCGTCAAAGGCGCGGGGCTCGACCTCGTCGACCGCATGAAGGAACGGCTGCAGACGCCGTCCCAGATCGTGAACCTGCTGCCGCTCAAGACCGAGATGGCCGGCATCGCGGTCGAAAACGGCGAACTGCGCATCGGCGCACTCACCACCCTCACCCAGCTCGAACAGCATCCCGCGCTCGCCAACCGTGCGCTCGAAGGCCTGCGCCATTCGGCCGCCAGCACGGCGACGCCGCAGGTCCGCCATCGCGCCACGGTCGCCGGCAATCTGCTGCAGTTCACGCGCTGCTGGTACGTGCGCAGCGAAGCGCACCGCTGCCTGCACGGTGGCCGCGGCCCGACCTGCCTCGCGATGACGGGCGACAACCGTTACCACTCGGTGCTTGGTTGGATGGACTGCGTGCGCGTGCACCCGAGCAATCTGGCGCCGCCCCTGCTTGCCCTCGGCGCCGAGTATTCGACCGTGCTCGACGGCAAGGTACGCCGCCGCAAACTCAGCGATCTGTTCCCCAGCGAGCCGCGCGCGCAGCTCGCCGAACACACGCTCGAACACGGCGAGATCGTGACCGCACTGCATATTCCGGTGCAGCCCGAAGGCGCCCGTTCGAGCTACTGCGAGAGCCGCGAAAAGCTGAGCCACGACTGGGCAACGACGGCCTGCGCCGTTCGCCTCGTGATGTCGGGCGACACGATCGCCGCGGCGGATGTGGTGCTCGGCGCCGTGTCGCCGGTGCCGCGCCCGCGCCCCGATGCGGCGAAGGTTCTCGTCGGCAAGAAGCCGAGCGACGACCTCTGGAAGAAGGTGGCCGAGCTCGCGTATGCGGGCGCCGTGCCACTTTCCCACAATGCCTACAAGCTCACGGTCGGCAAGGCGATCGTGCGCGAGGCCCTCGAACAGGCTGCGAGGTGATGCCATGGACGACCACGACAAGACCACCGAGAAGATCGTCACGCATCAGGACCTGATGCCGAAGAACCTCTGCCCGTCGCTCCTACTGAAGCACCTGCTCACGCACGGCCTCGGCGAACGCATCTACGACGAGCGGCAGTGGCCGGGTGATGGCTACTACTGGTGCGCACGCACGTGCAATTGTGTGGGGCCCGATGATGAGATCGTGCACCCGAAGGACTGCCAGCCGGGGCGCTCGTGCTACGACGGGCCGCAGGCGTGAGAGGGTAAGAGTGCTTGCGCGGGGATGGCGGTAAGCCTCACCCCGCGGCGCAGAGAACTTCGCACACGGAAGCTGGGACTGCGTTACCTCAATCGCGACATTGGCTATCGCCCACAATGTCTCGTGCCATCGCCCTGCCCACCGTGGCGCTGCTCGCGATCACCGCGACCGCCCAGGTTCCCGATTGGCGTCGACTGCCGACCCCCAGTGGCACGGCAACCAAGGGCCTCGCCTTCGACCTTGCGCGCGAACGAATGGTGCTGTTCGAAAGTTGCGGCTGGTCCCACGTTTCCCGGACCTGGGAGTGGGTGGGCGACAACTGGTCCCTACGACGCACGAGCACCACACCGCCACCAAGGCTAGCCTTCGCGTTCGCCTACGACCCCCAGCGCCAGCGCTGCGTGATGTTTGGCGGAAGCACGGTCTACTATTGGACCGCACCGGGCGTACTGCTCGCGGATACCTGGGAGTACGACGGACGCGATTGGACGCAACGGTTCCTCACCACATTCCCCCCCGCCCAGGTTGCGGCGTGGATGGGCTTCGACCCGGCCAGCCAGAAGCTGCTGCTATGTGGCGGGACCAGCACACCGACCTCGGCCGGGGCATGGCACTTCGATGGCACGACCTGGACGCCGACAACCCCCGCCCCCTTCTATGCGCACAGCGTGGCGCTTGGCAGTGATCCGCTGCGACAGAAGATCCTCGCCCAAACGGTGAGCTACCCAGGCAATGTGCCAACGGCTAGCACCCTCGAATGGGATGGTGCCGTCTGGCAGACCCTGCAGCCAACGACGCAAACCACGCCCCTCCACGGCCGCATGGCCTTCGTCGCGCAACGGGGCACGATGGTGCTGCACGGCGCGCCGGTGCCCCCAAGCAACGCACCCGCCGAACTCTGGGAGTGGAACGGCAGCCGATGGAGCCAGCTCCCCCAACCCATGCCGCCGCAAGTCGGGGCCGCCATGGAGCACGATCCGCGTCGCAATCGCACCATCACGTTCAGCGGCCATGACGTCGGCAGCGAGACATGGCAATGGGATGGATCCAACTGGACCCACACCGTCGATTCGCTCGGCCAGGAGTTCCTCCGGCACTCGACGTTCGACTGGAACTCAGGAAGCGTCGTGGCTGTCACCAACCACCCACCGCGCACCGTTGCCTGGGACGGCACTCACTGGCACCGCGATCCGGCCCCCCCAGGCATGGGTGACAGTCTCGGCCTCGCGTTCGACGTCAGTCGCTCGCGGCTCGTTGCCATCGGCACCGCGTCAGGCCAGGGACTGAACACATGGGAACACGATGGCACGAGTTGGACGGTGGCCCAACCAACCCCCGCACTGCCGTCGGGGACGATCTACCAATTGCTCTACCACCGCGCCCGCGGGCATGTCATCGCGTGTTCGACCGCGGGCCTCTGGGAATGGGATGGCGTTGCCTGGACCTCCCTCGGTGCCGGCCCTTCGTCGATGTGGTGTGGTGCAACCTACGACCAGGCCCGCAATGAAATCGTGGTGCCGCAGACCTTCACGGCGTCGACTTTGCCTGTGAGTTCTTGGAACGGCGCGTCCTGGACCACCACGATACCGGCAACCAGCCCGCCCGTTCGCATTGTCTACAACTTCCATGGCATTGGGTACGACGAAGCCCGCCAACGCGTCGTGACCTTCGGCGGCCGGGATCCAACCAACGGACCTTCACCCTACGGCTTCTTCCGCTTCTTCAATGACCTGTGGGAGTGGGATGGGACCAACTGGGCACAACGGCTGCTCCCCACGACACCAGCCGCTCGCGAGGCCTCCGCACTCGTCTTCGACCCGATACGCCAGCACCTGTTGTTGCTGGGTGGCAATCGTCAGGAATACAACGGTGCCTACCTGATGTTCTCGGAGGTGTGGGCCCTCGATGCGACAACGCCGGCCGCCGTGACCACTCTCGGCCCGGGCTGCGGAGGCGCGCAGCTCCCCCACCTTCTGCCCTCCGCGCCACATCCGGGCGCATCCGCGTTCACGCTCGACATGAACAGCGCGAGCGCCAATGCACCGACGCTGTTCTTGCTTGCACTCGGCACGGGCCAGATCGCAATCGGCGGCGGGTGCACTTCGTTCGTAGCAAACCCCGACCTGCTCACGGTCGCGATCACCAACGCCAGCGGCTACGCAAGCTCGCACACCGCGATCCCGCTGGCGCTGCTCGGTCTGTCGTTCACGGCGCAGGCAGCACTGCTCGACAGCAGCACTCCGCGCGGCTTCGCGTTGAGCGAAGGCCTGCGCATCACGGTCGGCTACTGACCAGAACCCGCCTTCTTCGCCGGCGCCAGCAACTTCTGCAGCCGCAGCCACTGCAGCTCCTGGCTGTGGCGGTTGACCTCGCGCGCGAGCCCGTGGCGCGAACGCGGATACAACATCAGTTCGAAGTTCTGCTTGCCCGCGCTCTGCAGTTCCCACAGCAACTGCATCGTGTTCTGCATGTGCACATTGTCGTCCTTGGTGCCGTGCAGCAGCACGAGATGACCGTGCAGGTTCTTCGCCGCCTTGATCACCGACGACGCGTCATAGCCGGCCTTGTTCTCCTGCGGCGTGCGCATGTAGCGCTCCGTATAGACGGTGTCGTAGAGGCGCCAGTCGTAGACGCCAGCACCGGCGAGGCCGAGCGCAAACTTCTTGCTGTGCGTGAGCGCATACGCCGCCATGAACCCACCGTAGCTCCAGCCGCTGATCGCGATGCGCGCAGGATCGCCGGCGAAGTGCTTGCAGACGTGATCGACGGCGTCTTCGAGGTCCTTCAGCTCCTGGGCACCGAGGTTCTGGTAGCAGGCGCCGGTGTCCTGCTGCCCACGATTGCTCGCCGAACGCACGTTCACCTGCAGGATCACGAAACCCTGCTGGGCGAGGAACTGGTGGTATGTCGTGTGCGACCAGTTGTCGCGAACCGTCGGCACGTCGGGGCCTGAGTAGGTCGGCAAGAACACCGGATACGAGCCACCTGCCTGCCACCCGAACGGCAGCTGCACACTCGCGTCGAGTTCGTAACCATCGCGCGCCTTGATCGTGACCCGCTGCCGGTCCGTAAACGCGTACTTTTCCGCTTCGCCTTTCGTCGCCTGGCCGAGGTCCTTCACCACATTGCCCGTGGTGCCATCGAGCACGCGCACCTTCGTCGGCATGTCCATCGCCGACCAGCGATCGAGCACGAACGTGCCCGCGGCGTCGAGTTCAAACCTGTGCGTGCCGATGCCGGGCGTGAGGCAGACGGGGTCCCCGCCGCGCAGCGACGTGCGGTAGAGATGACGCCCCGTGGCGCCATCCTTCGTGCCCTCAAACCACAACAGCCCCTGCGCTTCGTCGAGACGTTCGATCGAACGCACCTGCCAATCGCCGGACGTGATCGGTCCGAGCAACTTGCCGCCCGGCGCGTAGTGATAGACGTGCGCGTAGCCCGTGCGTTCGGACATCCAGAGGAACGTGCCGTCGGCGAGCCAACGCGGCGATTCGGTGCGATTGACCCAGGTCTTGCTGTCTTCGCGGATCCACTTCGTGAGCGCGCCGGTCTCCGGATCGACCGCGCAGAGTTCGGCCCACGTCTGGATACGATCCTGCAGCGACAGTAACAGCGTCTTGCCATCGGGCGTCCATTCGACGCGCATCACCAGCACGTCCTTCGGGAACGCCGAGAGATCGACGGGCACGATGCGATGGTCGGCAATCCGCGCGATCGACATGCGCGCAAACGGGTTTGGGTCGCCACTCTTCGGGTAGTTCGAGACTTCGGTGGCGACGGTGCGCTCGGTGTCGAGGAATCCGTGCGGCACGTGGTCCACGATCGTGAACTCGCGCACCGCCGACTCGTCGAGCGACAGGAACGCGAGCTGGCCGCCGTTCGGGTTCCACCAGTGACCCTGGAAGTTGCCACGCCCGTAGATCTCTTCCTGGTAGACCCAATCGAGCATGCCGTGGAACAGCTCGGGCCCACCGTCGGTCGTCACGGCCCACTCCTGCTGCGTGGTCACGTCGACTACGACGAGGTTGTTGCCGCGCACGAACGAAGCCGCGAGGCCATCCGGGCTCAACTGCGCTTCTTCCTTCCTCCCCGCCTTGTCGCCCGTCTTCGTGAGCTGCACGGCCTTGTCGGACAGGCGGCCCGAGCCTGCCGGAAACGCGCGCGGCGAACGACGACCACCAGAATTCGCACCGCGGCTCGCGACTTCGTCGATCCACAGGTCGCCTTCGTTCACGAGCACGACCTTGCGCAGGGCAGTGGCCGCGCCGGCCTGCTGCGGGGCGTCCTTCGGCGGCGCCGTCATCGCCCCCGTCGCCGGCAGCAGCCACATCGGAGTCTTGCCGTCGAAGAGTTCGAGGTGCACCCCATCGGCGGCCCATTGCGCCGAAGGTCCCCGCCCCTCCCACGAGATCTGCTTCTGGGTATCGGCGTAGGTGAGGGTCTGCGTGCCCTGGGCAGCGGCGAACGGCGCGCAGAAGCCCACGGAGCAGGCGAACAGGACAGGTAGGAGTTGGAGGGTGGTCATGGTCGTCGGGCCGGATGCTACGTAGGCGAGCGGCCGACGACGAACGGCAGTTGGCGACATTCCTGTCTGAGCAGGCCCGGTCTTACCGTTGCGGCGGATGCCACGGCCGCGCACGATGCGCGCATGACCCGCATTCTCGCCGTGAAGTCGCCCGAACTGGCCGCCGCCGCCAATCCAAAATCCGGTTTCGACGCCGTGGTCGTCGTTGGCCATTCGCTGGGCACCGTCGGCATCCCCGCCCTCGATTCCCATCTGCAGGCTGCCGCAGCCGCGGACGCGCGCTTTGCGAGCGCCGTGAACTTCCTGCCCGCCGCCGGCGTCGCCGGTGGCCGTCTCGTGACCGCGCCAACCGGCCCGCTCACGCGCGACCACGATGACGTGCGTCGGTATGCCGAAGCGGCGCGCGCTGGCGTGCGCCGCGCGCGGGATGCGGGCGGCAAGGCGATCCTGCTGTTGCTGCAGACGCCGCCGAGTGGCGAACTGTACGCCGAAGCCCCCGCAGTCGCCGCGCTCGGCGCCGTTGGCGGCCTCTGGGAGCCACTGGAAGCGCGCGAAGCGCTCGGCGAAGCGAAGGTCGAGCCCGTGCAGAAGCTCGGCATCGGTGTGATCGGTGGCGCCTTCGACGCCGAGCTCGCGACATGGGTCGAAGCCGTCGAAGGTGGCCTGCGCATCGCGCGCGATCTGTGCGGCACCGAGCCCGAACGCATGGCGCCGCCGAAGTTCGCGGCCTACGTGCAGCAGGCGATGAAGGGCCTGCCGGTGAAGGTCACCGTGCAGAAGGACACGAAGAAGCTGCAGAAGGACTACCCGCTGCTGATGGCCGTGGCGCGGGCCTCACTGCAGGTGGCCCGCCACAAGCCGTGCGTCGTGCGACTCGAATACGCGCCGAAGGGCAAGATCGCGCGCACCCTGCTGCTCGCCGGCAAGGGCCTCACCTACGACACCGGCGGCGCGGACCTCAAGGTCGGCGGCTTCATGGCCGGCATGAGCCGCGACAAGGGCGGCGCGGCCGCGGTGGCGGGACTCGTCTACACGGCCGCCAAACTGGGGCTCAAGGGCATCAAGCTGATCGCCGAACTCGGCGTCGTGCGCAACAGCATCGGCAGTGATGCGTTCGTCGCCGACGAGATCATCACGAGCCACGCCGGCTGCCGCGTGCGCATCGGCAACACCGACGCCGAAGGCCGCCTCGTGCTTGCCGACCTGCTGTCGCACCTGCGAGTGCAAGCCGCGCAGGAGAACGAACCGCGGCTGTTCACGGTGGCGACGTTGACGGGCCACGCGGGCCGCGCCATGGGTCCCTACAATATCGCACTCGCCAACGGTCCCGCGCGGTCGCTCGGCATCGCCGAGTCGCTGATGGCGAGTGGTGATCGGTTTGGCGATCCATTCGAAGTGTCGCGCCTGCGCCGCGAGGACTTCGACTTCGTGGCGCCGAAGAGCAAGGCCGATGACACGCTGTCGTGTAACAACGCGCCGAGTTCGGCGACCGCGCGCGGCCACCAGTTCCCGATGGCGTTCCTATGCCTCGCGAGCGGCCTCGACAAACACGGCAACGACAGCGCGGTGCCACTGCCGTTCACGCACATCGATATCGGCGGCAGCGGCTGCGAAGGTGGCGACTGGCAACACGGGCGGCCCAGTGGGCGACCGCTCGTGGCGATGCTGGCCGCACTGTGCCGCACGGAGTGAGGCACAGCGGGAACGCAGGCGCCGCACGGAGTGAGGCACAGCGGGAACGCAGGCGCCGCACGGAGTGAGGCACAGCAGGAACGCCGGCCTCGTTCTAGCCTGCGCAGTCGCTACTTGGCGGGCTTGGTGGCTTCCGCGCGCTTGAGCCACTCGGTGTAGACCGGGTTGCCACCGGCGACCTTCAGGATCTCGGGGCGCCGCTGCTGCCAGAACGCATCGAGACCGACGGCGCGCAGCGGGCAGGCGCCCAGCAGCGCAAACGCGCTGTTCGGCGGCGATTGGCGGAACAGCTCCGCGACCACGCGGCCGTGCTCCTTTGGCACCACGGAGCCAATCTGGTTCATCACGCAGAGCGCCGACGCGTAGAGCCAGAAACCCGGCTGCCAACGCGTCTCCTGCAGAGCGACACTCTGCAACCACTGCAAGATGTAACGTTCGCCGTAGAGACGTTCGCGCGGCATCGCGCCGGATTGGGTGACCACGAGGGCCGCGTGCTGACCGAGCGCGTCGAGGTAACGCGCCCAGAAGTTGTCGTCGCCCACCGGCGGCTTGTGGTTCTTCGGGCCACCGAGCGACGGCCACAGTTCGCCCATCAACTGCAGCATCATCTTGCCGATGTCCTGCATCGGGCCTTCGGCCGCGGCGTGGCCAACCCGCTGCTTCGTCGCGCAGTCGTAGGCCCACAGGTCGATGCGGCGGTTCTCGCCATCCACGCGCAGCACACCCGTGACGAGGATCGTGTTCTGACGTTCCTGGTCGCCGAGCTGCGACGCGAGCTGCTCTTCGGGCCACGGCCGCCCCATCACGGCCCAACCACCCTGTTCCGCCATCGTCAAGGTCGCCGTGCCGCGGTGCGGCGTCGACAGCCAGACGTGTTCGGCGAGGAACAACGGCACCGCGCGCGTGAGCCGGCCGAGTTCATCTTCGCGGCCCGGCGGCATGCTCGGCTGGCCATCGACGGCCAACGACATGACGAGGATCTGCTTGGCTTCGGGCCCCTTCGGCGGCAGCAACCACTGCGGGTCTTCGAGTCCCGCATACCAGACCGGGCGATCGAGCCGATAGAGCCCAACGCGCGCATTCGGCGGCATCGGCGCCGGCGGGGGCAACTTCGCGAGCCGCATACGATCGAACTCCGCCGTGAACGGCTGCAGCTGGTCGCCGATCATGTGGCCGTAGTAGAGATGCATCTGGTGCAGCAGAGCCGCGCCCTTCTCTTCCTGCTGCGTCTGTGCGAAGTGCTGCAACAGCACGAGGCCAGCCTGCGGGTGGTGACGACCGGGCTGGAAGCGCGGCGCCACGAGTTCGGCGATGAGGCCCGTTTGGTTGGCGCGCGCAAGGTCGCCACTGATCATCACGAGCACATCGGGCTCGGCGGCCGCGCGGTCGAGAACGTCGCGATAGATCGCTTCGGCCTCCGGCACGCGGTCCTGCAGGAGATTCAGCCGGGCAAGCCACAGCTGCGCGCGCCACGTGCCCGGCAGCGCGACCACCTTCTCGATTTCGGCGCGATGCCCTTCGTCGCCGACCTTGCGGTGGCGCACCTGCAGGTAACCGTGCACGGCGTCGGCGTGGTTGGGGTCCTTCTGCAGGGCCTCCCAGAGCAGTGTTTCACACCGCTCCACATCCCCTCGCTGGTCGGCGAGCATCGCGAGGCCAACACGCGCGCTCGGCGAATCGGGACGCTTCTGCAGCAGCTCGTTCAGCGTGAACTCGGCCGCGTCGAGATCGCCCGAATCCCGCTGCACTACAGCGAGCACCGACAGGCACCGCTCCGGATCCTTGTCGATCACGGTAAGGCGATTGGCCGGCGCAATCATCTCGCGCGCAAGGCCATCGCGCAGCGCCTGCAGGATCACTGCGGCGAGACGGTCCGGATCACTGCCGTGTGCCTTCACGAGCTCGGGCAACACGTTCTTCGTGTATTCCTCGCGCGACATGCGCACGCGGCGACCAAACGCGTCGGTTGCCTCGACGAACTGTGGCTCGTCGGACTTCGGTGCGGCGGCCGCGGCATTCCCGGGCTGACCGGCTGGCTTGCTCGCCGGCTGGCTACCCGGCTGACCACCGGATTGGGACGTCAACGCAGGCGAACTCGCGGGTGGCGTCGGCGCCGGCGCACTGCCCGCGGGGGCCGGCGCAGGAGCCGGTTGCGACGGATTGGTGGATGGCGAGTTGGACGGAGAAGCACCTTCACCGGGCTTCTTCTTCAGGAAGTCGAACAATCCCATGGCTTTACTCAGGCGAGTCGCGGCTCATCGACCGCGGAAGACCACGTTCCTGACCGCATGCCAGAAACCGTGGGGCAAGGAGAGTAGCGCGCGACGGCCAAAGCGGCCACAGGACCGTGCGGTGACAACCAGGGGAATCGCCTGGCATAGGCGGGATTTCGCCCTCGGCCAGAGACCCGGTACCCTTCAGCGCATGCACCGCCCCCTCGATCTCCCGACGATCCGCTCCCAGTTTCCGGGCCTGCTGCGCCGCGGCCACGGCGACCAGCAGGCGGTCTTCTTCGACGGTCCCGCCGGCAGTCAGGTGCCACAGAGCGTCGCCGAGGCCATGGCCAACTACCTGCTGTTCGAGAATGCCAACCACGGCGGCACGTTCTCGACGTCGGTCGCCACCGACGCGCTGTTGCACGAAGGGCGGCGCGCGGCAGCCGACCTGCTCGGTGCTCTTGACCCCGAAGAGGTCGTGTTTGGCGCCAACATGACCACCCTGACCTTCCACCTGTCGCGGGCCCTCGCGCGCACCTGGCGCCCCGGCGAAGAGATCGTGGTCACCGACAGCGACCACGACGCCAACGTGACCCCGTGGGTGCTCGCGGCGCGCGATGCGGGCTGCCACGTGCAGCGCATCGCGGTGAAGGCGGATGCATCGCTCGACCTGCACGATGCAGAGCAGAAGATCGGCCCGAAGACCCGGCTCGTCGCCGTCGGCGCCGCGAGCAACCTGAGCGGCACGATCCACCCGCTGGCGCGAATCGCCGAACTCGCGCGCGCCCGCGGTGCGCTCACGTTCGTCGATGCCGTGCACTACGCGCCCCACCTGCGCATGGATGTAGGACAGCTCGGCGCCGACTTCCTCGCCTGCTCGGCCTACAAGTTCTTTGGCCCCCACGTTGGCTTGTTGTGGGGCCGCCGCGCACTGCTCGAGGAGATCGAGGCCTACAAGGTCCGACCTTCCGCCGACCACGGCGCCGAGAAGTGGCAGACCGGCACGGCCAACTTCGAAGGCATCGCGGGCACGCTGGCGGCGATCGAATACCTGGCCCGACTCGGCACCCAACACGCCGCGAGCCCGCCCACCCATCGCCGTTCGGCGCTGGACACCGCCTTCCGGGCGATCGAAGCGCACGAACAAGAGCTCGGCAAACGACTGCTCGTCGGGCTTCTCGCCATGCCCGGAATCAGGATCGTCGGCATCGCGGATCCGACGCGCCTGCGGGAACGTTGCCCGACGGTGTCCTTCACGCAGGCGCGCCTGCGCCCCGCCGAGCTCGCCAGCCGACTCGCCGCCCACCACATCCACTGCTGGGCCGGCAACAGCTACGCGCTCGCGCTGTCGCAAGCCCTGGGCCTGGAACCAGATGGCGTGCTCCGGCTCGGCATGCTGCACTACAACACGACCGCCGAAGTCGACCGCGTGCTCGACGTGCTGCGCACGCTACTGCGGTGACCACCCAGCATCGCAATTGCCCCCCTTGTTCGCGCGCGGTGCTGCCCTAACCTGCTGCCGCGAAACTGCGATCCCGCGGTTTTCCCACCCACAATCAAGTCAAGAATCATGCGTTTCCCCATCCTGTCGGCCGCCTTCGCGGCTCTCTGCCTCGCCCTCCCCGCCACCGCCCAGAAGGTCCAGGTCTTCGGCGGCAACGGCCAACGCGCCGCCTCGACCGTCATCCTGTTCGGCGAGAATCTGATGGCCGGCATGTCGATCGTCCATGGTCAGCCGGCCTGGAAGGCCGAGTACGACTCGATGATCGACAAGCTCAAGGGCAAGGTGAACCGCCTCGGCAAGGACTGGTGGACGACGTTCACCACGAGCATCGATTGTGAGATCGGCGGCACCAAGGTCCCGGCCGGCAGCTATGTGCTCGGCCTCGCCTGCGACAAGGACGGCAAGTTCACCCTCGCGGTCATGGATGCCGGCAAGGCGATGAAGGCAGGC
>JADZDL010000384.1 GCA_020851075.1 Planctomycetota bacterium
CGCGGCGACGCGTTCGCAAACGTCTATGCCGTTTTCTGCCTGCTGGAGTTTGGCATCCTGTCACTCGTCTTGCTCCGGCTGCGCGCCTTCGGCTTGGCACAGGCAGTCGCGGCGCTCATTCTCTGCCTGTTGCCGCTGTACCGGTTCGGATACGGCAACGACTTCGTCATGCGAGCCTCCATCCCGGCGCTGCTGGTGCTTGCGCTGGCCAGCGTCGACGCGCTCACGAAACCCGGGAACCCTTTGTGGCGAGGGGTCCTCGCCGCAGTACTCATGATCGGTGCGGCCGGTGCGAGCCAGGAACCCGTGCGGGCACTGCTGCTGCAGACCTGGAAACCGACCGGCATGACGCTTCAGGAGGTCTCCGAGCGGGTGACCCCCGAGAAGGGCGAGGCCGCGTTGCCGCACACCTATGTGACCCATCTTCAAGACGCCGGCGCGGCGCGCGTCCTGCGGACGCCATCGCGCGTCTCGAGCTCCCAGCCCGGGCCCCGCGCACCGCAACGCCGAGCCATCGAGGGCGCTGACATCGGGTCGCGAGACTTGAACAGCGCGCAGCCTGCGACTCCCGGGAGCGAACCGTGAGCAAGAAGCCTATCCCCGTCACGCAGCCCTTCATGCCGCCCCTGGAGGAATTCCTGCCGTACCTATCACGGATATGGGATTCGAAGTGGTTGACCAATGCGGGCGAATTCCACGAGGAACTCGAGCATCGTTTGGCGCGGCACCTCGGCGTGGAGCATCTCTCACTCTTCACGAACGGCACGATTGCATTGATCGTCGCATTGCAGGCCCTGCGAATCACCGGTGAAGTGATCACCACGCCCTACTCCTTCGTCGCGACTGCGCACTCGCTGCTCTGGAACAACATCCGCCCGGTGTTCGCCGACATTGAGGCGGACACGTTCAACCTCGACCCTGAAAGGATCGAATCGGCGATCACCGGGCAGACCACCGCCATCATGCCCGTGCATTGCTATGGCATCCCGTGCGACGTGGAACGCATCCAGAACGTCGCGGATCGATACGGGCTCAGGGTCATCTATGACGCGGCCCACGCATTCGGGGTCGATTACAAGGGCCGATCCTTGCTGGCTCACGGAGACCTTTCGGTCCTGAGCTTCCATGCGACGAAGGTCTTCAACACGTTCGAAGGTGGGGCAATCATCGCCCCCGATGCGAAAACAAAGAAGCGCATCGACCACCTGAAGAACTTCGGCTTCGTGGACGAAGTCACTGTCGCCGCTGCGGGCATCAACGGCAAGATGAACGAAATACAATCCGCGTTCGGATTGTTGCAGCTGGATCACATCGACAGGCTGATCGGGCTACGCGGCGACATCGATGCCCGCTATCGGGAACAACTCGCTTTGGTGCGGGGTGTCACGCCTTACGAGCCCCGCCCAGATGCCACGCGCAACCATGCCTACTTTCCCGTGTTGGTGGAAGACGCGTATCCGCTGGGCCGGGACGGACTCTATGACAGGTTCCGAGAACATGGGATCCTGGCCCGGCGCTACTTCTATCCATTGATCTCGCAGTTCCCGATGTATCGAGGACTTCCATCCGCGCAGCGCGACAACCTGCCGGTGGCTTCGCGACTCGCCGACCAAGTGCTGTGTCTCCCGATTTTCCCCGACCTGCCGTTGGCCGAGGTGGATCGGATCGCGGACATCATCCGCGCGCCATGAATGGCGAGTTGCTGGAGTTGATCGCATGAATGTCGCAATCATGCAGCCTTACTTCCTCCCGTACGTCGGTTATTTCCAGCTGATCAGCGCCGTGGACGAGTTCGTTGTCTACGACAACATCAAGTACACCAAGAAGGGATGGATCAACCGCAACCGCTACTTGCTGGATGGCCGCGCGGCCACGTTTTCCGTACCGATCCGCAACGATCCCGATTACCTCGACATCGGCCTGCGGCGCCTGGCGGGGGATTTCGATCGCAGGAAGCTGTTGGCACAGCTCCGGGAGCCCTACCGCAAAGCACCGTATTTCGACTCGACCTACGCGCTCCTCGAGGAAGTGGTCAACGTCGCTTCAACGGGGCTCTACGACTTCCTGCTGGAGGGACTGCAGCTGACCTGCAAGCATCTCGGCCTCCCCACACGTCTCCGCACCGCGTCCGAGATCCCCGCAGACCATTCCCTTCGAGCACAGGATCGTGTCATCGCGATCGCCAGCCGCATCGGCGCCGATCGATACATCAACCCGATCGGCGGAACAGACCTCTATTCCAGGACATGCTTCGCGGAAGCGGGCATCGATCTGCGATTCCTGCAGGCCGGTCCGATCGAGTATCACCAGTTCGGAAAACCGTTCGTTCCTTGGCTATCCATCCTGGACGTGCTGATGTTCAATGGCACCGAACGCACGCGGCACCTGCTCTCGAACTACGAACTGCACTGACGACGCACGAGGCCTGTCCACCATGCACCGATGGAACAAGAAGGGCCTCATTTTCCAGCCCGTGGCTTGGCCGCGCTGGTGGCTTGCGGAATTCGCGCAGGCACCTTGCACCCTTGCGTTCGACGACTTCGTTCGTGTGTACTTCTCAGGGCGGCCCGCACCCGACGCCGCCGGCCAGTACGTCAGCTACTCCGGCTTCGTCGACCTCGACCGGAGCGACCTAACCCGGGTCCTTCGCGTCAGCGAGCAGCCGATCTTTCCGCTCGGCGCAACCGGCGAGTTCGACGAGTTCGGCACGTATCCGGTTTCCGTCTGCCGCGAAGGCGACCAGGTGGTTGCTTACTACGGCGGATGGACGCGCTGCGAGGCGGTGCCCTTCGACGTGGCAATCGGGCGCGCCGTCAGTTACGACGGCGGCGTGACCTTTCGAAAGTCCGGTCGCGGCCCGGTGCTCGGTTTTTCGCCGGACGAACCGTTCATCCTGAGCGGGCCCAAGGTGCGGCGGTTCCAAGGACGCTGGCAACTCTGGTACATCGCAGGCCGGAAATGGCTGGTCCACGAGGGCCGCCCCGAACCCGTCTACAAGATCCGCATGGCATCGTCCGATGACGGCATCACCTGGGACAAGGATGGCCGCGACCTGATCCCGGACCGGCTCGGGCCTGAAGAAGCCCAAGCCAGCCCTGACGTATTCCAGCGTGACTCCACGTGGCACATGTTCTTCTGCTACCGGCATGGCACCGGATACCGAGGCCGGGAGCGTGGCTACCGCATCGGCTATGCCACATCGCGAGACATGCGCGAATGGATCCGTGCGGACGACTTCGCTGGCCTCGACGTCTCGGATGCGGGCTGGGACTCCGAGATGGTCAGCTACCCCCATGTCTTCGAACTGGATGGACAGGTGCACATGCTGTATCTCGGCAACGCGGTCGGGCGCCAGGGCTTCGGTCTTGCGACGCTGGAAGGGCTGCTGTGACCGCGCCTCCCGCACTCCGCTGGCGGCGTCGGGGGACGATCTTCGATCCCCGCGACCACGCGCTTGCGAACCAGTGCCGGGAATTCGCCCAATCCCCGCAAGCGCTAGCCCATGACGATTTCGTGCGCGTCTATTTCTCCAGCCGGCAATCCGACGACTCGGGCAAGTTCCTCAGTCATGTCTGCTACGTCGATTTCAGCAAGGACTTCAGCCGCATCCTTGGGGTGAACCGGGACCCCGTCATCCCACTGGGCAAGCTGGGATGCTTCGACCAGCACGGAATCTTCCCGATGAACGTCGTGCGCCACGACGGACGCATCCTCGGGTATACGAGTGGCTGGACGCGGCGCGTCTCCGTTTCGGTAGATACCGGTATCGGCCTTGCCATCAGCAACGATGCGGGTAGGACGTTCGAAAGGATCGGGGACGGGCCCGTCCTTGGCGCGTCCCTGCACGAGCCGTTCCTTGTTGGCGACCCCTTTGTCCTGGCGGCCAATGGGCTTTTGCACATGTGGTACATCTTCGGAACCCGCTGGATACGCGCCGAGGAAGGTTCCGCTCCCGACCGCGTCTACAAGATCGGTCATGCGACTTCGCGGGATGGCGTGCAGTGGATCAGGGAGGAC
>JADZDL010000385.1 GCA_020851075.1 Planctomycetota bacterium
CCCGTGCCGGCGGCCGTCACGGCCTGGCGGTAGTAGCTGTCCTGGCAATCGCCAGCGGCGAACACGCCGGGGATGTTGGTCTCGGTCTTGCCGGGCACGGTCACGATGTAGCCCTTGTCGTCCATGGTCAGCATGCCCTTGAACAACTGCGTGTTCGGCTGATGGCCGATCGCGAGGAACAGGCCGTCCGCCGGGGCCTGCTTCTTCTCACCGGTGCGCGTGTGCGTGAGTTCGACGCCGGTCACCTTGCCCTTGCTGACATCGAGCACGTCGGTGACGTTCTGCTCCCACAGCACTTCGATCTTGGGATTGGCGAGGGCGCGATCCTGCATGATCTTCGATGCACGCAGCGAGTCGCGGCGCACGACGAGCATGACCTTGCTCGCGTACTTGGTCAGGAAGTTCGCTTCTTCGCACGCCGAATCGCCGCCGCCGACGACGTAGACGAGCTTGTTCTTGAAGAAGAAGCCGTCGCAGGTGGCGCAGGCGGAGACACCGCGACCCTGCAGGGCCTTCTCGTTGGGCAGGCCAAGGTAGAGCGCGCTGGCGCCCGTCGAGATGATCAGCGTCTGCGTCTTGAAGACGGTGCCATTCTCCGTGGTGACCGTGAATGGGCTCTTCTTCAGGTCGACGGCCGTGCCGACTTCTTCATGGATGACGGTGCCAAAGCGCGCCGCCTGCGCCTTGAAGTGCTCCATCATCTCCGGGCCCATGATGCCATGCGGGAAGCCGGGGAAGTTCTCGACCTCGCTGGTGATGGTCAGCTGGCCACCTGGCTGCCGACCGGCGAGCAATACGGGGGACAGGTTGGCGCGGGCCGCGTAGATGGCAGCGGTGTAGCCAGCGGGGCCGGAGCCGAGGATGAGCGTCTTCAGGATTTCGGTCATGGGCAGGTCGCAAGGTAGGTTGCTACGAGCCTCGCGAAAAGAGTTTCCGGCCTGATTCGCGGCGGTGAGGGTTTTTGCGGGCCGGGAGGCACCGCCCGGAACTCCGCGAACCAACCTCTACCGCGGCGGCTGCGCGAGCTGATGCTGGCGGATGCGTTCGTAGTCCGCTTCGGTCAACGCGCGTGGCTCGAGCACGTCCTTGGCTCCGGCCGCTTCCACGACCGTCGCCGACAGCCCCGCCGTCGCCACCAGGTCGACGACCATGCGGCCATACTCGCGAACGACGACAAACTCCGACCGCCGCCCGCCTTCATTCGGATCCTGCACCCGGACCCGGAAGTCCCCCTGGCCCCGTTCCGCTCCCAGCACGAGGAGCGCCTGCCGTTCGCGAATGCGGTCCCATGGCAGGGCATCGACCGCGACCCTCGACTGCTCGGTCAGGAGATCGCGGCAACCGGCGCGGTCGCCTTGCTGCAGCGCCACCTGGAACTTTGCGAAGACCGCCGCGGCGGTCTGCAGGTCTGGATCGCCGCCGCAGCTTGCCAGTGCGGCAACGAAGAGCAGGGCCAGCGTGGTCGGGGTGCGCATGTCCAGAAGATCGGCATGTCGCGGTCTGGGACTGGAGCGCAAGGACCGGGGAACGTGCGTGGCATGCGCCCGCGCCGCGGCATAATCCGCACCATGTTGCGCCGCTTGTTGCTCCTTGGCTGCCTGGTGACCCAGGTCGGCTTTGCCACCAACGCGGTAGCGCAGGCCGAAGCGGCGCGCAAATCGACCTTCGGTCGCGTGGTGGGCATCACCGGCGCGCCGCTGGCGGGGGCTACGGTGACCTTTGCTGGTGGCTTGCCCCATCTGGGGGCCGAGCAGTCGCCGCGCGATGTGCAGGTCGTGGCCAGCGACACCCGCGGTCGGGTGCAGGCGAAGTTGAAGCCGGGGCTCTGCTACGTGGTGTGGGCCGTGGGGCCCGCTGATGCTGCCGGCGGCAGCATGATGGCCCCGCCGATCGGCTTCTTTGGTGCCGGCGCCATGGTCGAATTGCGCTGCGATACCGTGGGTCGGGTTCGGCGAGTGCCGTGCCGGGGCCTCGAACCCTGGTCGGCGCTCGGTCCGCTGCGCCATGTCGCCGTGACGCCGTTCCCCGGCGACGAAGTGGAACTCACCGTCGATGCCGAAGGGGCGGTTCTGGTGCCGCCAGGGCCATTCCAGCAGTTGGAAGTGCGTACCCGGGATGGCCAACCACTCTGGTCGACGACGGCCGGGTGCGAGGCCCTGATCGTGCCGCCGCCGCAGCGGGTTGCGGTCAAGGTTGTCGATGAGAAGGGCGCGCCGATGGCAGGGGTGGTGCTCCGTCACCGCGTCGCGCGCGCGACACCCTGGCGGATCGACGGGTTTGGCGGGGTCTCGGACGGACGGTTTCGCGACCTCGGCACGACGCCGGCCAGCGGCGAACTCGAAGTCGTCGTTCCCTACGCGACCCACCCGTTGGCAGTGCAATCGGCCGAAGACCTGCTGTTGTTTGCCTGTCCCCCGCATCGTCCCGCCACGGTTGGCGGCGTGTTCGGCAAGAACGTCTACCAGGACGATCGGCGCATGGCGGCTTTCAGCGGCACGCAGCTCGTGTTCACGTGCCCCCAGGTCGCGCCGATGTGCGGCAATGTGGGCGTGGTGCCCGCGGGGACCATCGCCCACCTCGCGGCTGTCTGCAAGCTGGTCGGGGATCGGGCCAGCTACACGCATGACCCCCGTTCGTTCACGACGACGATCGCCGAGGATGGCACCTTCCAGTTGGACGAAGTGCCCGCCGAGCTGCATTCGTGCCGGTTGACGCTGATTCCGCCGCTAGGCAGCTCGCGAGTGCTGCCGCTATTTCCGGCGCAATCGGGGCGCGAATTGCCGGGCGAGGTCGCCGTCCTTGGCCAGCCGGCTGCCCCGCACACGGCGCGGTATGAAGTTGCCGGTGTGCAGCTGCGCGTCGTGGATGCCGACGGCATGCCCGCCCAGGGCGTCGTCGCGTTCCTGGCGCCCGGGGACCTGCGCGGGGTCCTGCTGCGTGATTCCCTGGTCCGGGTGCCGCTCGATTCGGCCGGCGGCGGGCGTCTGGCCATGTTGCCAGGGACCTGGGTGCTGCTGGTCGTCTCGCGCAAGGGTTACTGCGCGACCAAGCTCGAACTGCAACCTGGCGAAGTGGAAGAAACCCTGTCGCTGCTGCCGCTCGCCCGCATGCAGGTGACGCTGGCGGATCGTGAAGGCAAGCCGGTCGCCGGTGCGCAATTGCAGTCTCGCCGCAGCAGCACCCGCGCTTCGGGCGATCCGGTCCAGTCGCTGCTGCAGAGTTATGCCACGTACCAGCGCAACCAGTGGCAGGACTTGCGCACCGATGCCGAAGGTTCGCTGGTGGTCTGGTTTGTGCCCGTCGAAGGCATCACGAATCGTGTGGGGTTTACCTGGGAAGGGGGCATGACCGACGATTTTGCGGTCGAGGTCACCGCCGAGCCCCTGCGAGTCCGGCCTCGTTAGGGCCACCTGCGCCCTAATCCGGGCCTTGCGCTGGCCGCGGCGTTGGCTATCCCGTTAGCCATGACCGACAGGATCTGTGCCCAGGCGGGCATCTGCGAGGTCGAGTACCTGCGCGGAACGATGGCCGATCCGTCGGCGCCGCCGGATGTGTTGCTCGAGGTGGCGCACGGTGCGACGCGTGCGCAGCATTTTGCGGCCCTGCGCGGGGCCCTGCGCGGTTCCTACGCGGCGGACCTGCAGGACTTCTTCTTCGTCAATACCGACGTCGGTGCGCCGGAGCTGGCGCGGGCGGTCGCGCTGCGCACCGTGAAGATGCAACCGCGGCGCACGGCGCTGGTCGTGCGATGTCTGTTGCCGCGAACGTTCGTCGACTGCAATCGCCGCATCGATGTGACGACCGTTCCGGCTGGAACGCCCGCCGGTGCGCTCACGCCGGGGTTGCCGCCGTGGATCGAGAATGACGACGATCGCCGGCTCCTGCTCCAGCGCTACGGGGTCTACCGCGACACGGTCACGGCCGCGTTTGCCGAGGTCTGTGGCCACGGTGGGCTTGGCCTGTGCGTGCACACCTACGCGCCGCGCAGCATCGATGTGCCCGTGGATGCCGAGATCGTCAAGCACCTGCATGCCGCCTACGCCGCGGATCGCATCGGTTCGTGGCCCTTGCGCGCGGCGGTCGACCTGATCTCGCACGATCCCGATGGTCGCGAACTAGCTTCGCCACAGCTTGTGCAGCGCGCGCAGAGCGAGTTCACTTCGGCCGGCTTTGACGTCATTTCGAACGGTGCCTACTCGCTGCATCCGATCACGCTCGCGCATGGATTTGCCGTCGCGTATCCGGGGCGCACGTTGTGCCTCGAAGTGCGCCGCGACCTGTTGGTGCCCGAGTTCACGCCGTTCCGCGAGATGATCCCCGATCCGCAGCGCGTCGATCGCGCGGCGGCCCCGCTGGCCGCTGCCGTGCTCGCTTCGTTGCCGTGAAGTGCACTCGGCACTGGCGCGCCGGGGCGTTGGCGCATCGAATGGGGGCGTGAACGAAGCACCGCAGCCCGCACCCGCCGGGGACTCGTCTGGCAAGCGCAGCCGTCGTCGGCGTCGTCGGCCGCCGATCGGGGCTTCGCCCGGCATGCTGCAGCCTGAGCCGGGAGCAATGCCAGCGGCGATGTGGGCGTTTGCCTACGGGCCCGACGGCATCGTCGAACGCAAGGCGATCACGCTGGCGGAGATCCCGGCCCTGCGCGCGAAGTGGCCGTGTTTGTGGCTCGACATCGCGGGTTTTGGTGACGTCGAAACGCTGCGCGGGCTCGGCGAGATGTTTGGGTTGCATCGTCTCGCGCTCGAAGATGTCGCCAACCTGCAGCAGCGCGCCAAAGCCGAGGATTACGGCGACCACGAGTTCCTGGTCCTGCGCATGGTGGATCCGGAGAACCAGCAGGAGACCGAGCAGCTTGGCCTGTTCGTCGGCAAGAACTTCGTGCTGACCTTCCAGGAGCGGCCAGGGGACTGTTTTGGCCTCGTGCGCAATCGGCTGCAGGATCCCTCCGGGCAGATGCGCAAACGCGGCAGTGACTATCTGGCCTACGCGTTGCTCGACGCGGTGGTGGACGCCTACTTCCCGGTGGTCGAGAAGACGGACCTGCGTCTCGCCGAGATCGAGGAGAACGTGCTCGCTGGCCGCGCCCTCGACCGTGTCGTGCCCGAACTGCACTCGGTGCGGCGCTGCATGCTGGCGCTGCGGCGCGCGATCTGGCCGTTGCGCGAAGCGACGAGCACCCTCGTGCGCGGCGAAGTGAAACACTTCTCGGCCGAGGTGTGGCCCTATCTGCGCGATGTGCACGACCACGTCGTGCAGCTGCTCGACCTGCTCGAGAACTCGCACGAGATGAGCAGCAGCCTCATGGATCTGCACTTGTCGACGGCCAACAACCGCCTCAACGAAGTGATCAAGCTGCTGACGATCATCAGCACGATCTTCATTCCGCTGACGTTCCTGGTCGGCGTCTACGGCATGAACTTCAAGCACATGCCGGAGCTCGAGTATTGGTGGGGCTACCCGGCGTGCCTCGCGCTCATGGTCGCCATCGTGCTCATGATGCTGCGCTGGTTCCGCAAGCGCGGTTGGCTGTAGCGGGTGGTCGCGGTGACAACGGCGTGCCGGCGGCCGTGGTCAGCCCCCGGTTCGCGCCCGATTGGCTTTCTTGGCCTGTTCTCGGCATGATCGGCCAACCGCCGTGAACCCCCTGATCCGCGTCATTCCCGCCTTCCTGGTGCGGCTCTTTGCGAAACCCTACGTCGCTGGGGACTCGCTGCAGAAGGCCATGGACGTCGTCCTGCGCCTGCGCACCGAGCGTGGGCTGCTGTCGACCCTGGACCTGCTCGCCGAGGACATTCGGACCGACGAACAGGCCAAGCTCAACCTCGACACCTACCTACGCATGGTCGACGCGGTGGCGGCGGCGGGGTTGCCCGCGGCCGAACAGCCGACCTTGTCGCTGAAGCCGTCGTCCTACACGACGGTCCCGTTCCAGCACGGTGGCGACGCCAAGGGCTCGCGCGAAGCAGTTTTTGCGATCGCCGAACGCGCGAAGCAGAAGGGGGTCCAGCTCACGTTGGACATGGAAGGGCGCCACTGGACCGACTGGACGCTCCAGGTGCTCAAGGACCTGCACGCCGCGGGCCACACGCACGTCGGTTGCGTGCTGCAGACGCGCCTGCATCGCACCGAGAAGGACCTGCGCGAACTGCCGAAGGGCATCCGCGTGCGGCTCGTCATCGGCATCTACCGCGAGCCCGCGGAGATTGCGCTCGTCGACAAGCCGGCGATGAAGGATCGGCTGCTTGCTTTCGCCGAAACCCTATTGAGAGCAGGCCATTACGTTGAGTTCGCGACGCACGACGACGGTTACGTCCGGCGCTTCCTCAGCGATGTCGTGCCCCGCGCAGGCGTCGGCAAGGACCGCTACGAAGTGCAGATGCTGTACGGGGTGCCGCGTGAGCGGTTCCTCGCCGACCTGCGGAGCCAGGGAGTCACCGCTCGCCTCTACGTTCCGTTCGCGCTCGGCTGGGGCATGGCGATCCAATACCTGCGTCGGCGCCTCGACGAATACCCCGCGATGGTGCTGCTCGTGACGAAGAACCTGTTCCTGCGAAAGTGAGCGATCCGCAGCGGTTCCGCCGCATTTCGACCGCAGCGATGGCGGTTTCAGGTTCGTTTGGGTAGGATGCTCCGCCCCATGGATCCACTTGCCACCATTGTCGAGCGGCTTTGCGCCTGGAAAGACGTCAACCGTGAGAAGAAGGACGGGAAGGACAGCTTCTTCGTCCGTGGCCAGGTTTTTGCCTATCTAGGCAAGAAGGGCGTGGTTGTGAAGCTTGCGCCGCCTCAGGTCACCGAAGCGCTGAAGATCATCGGCGCGAAGCGCATGCCTGATGACGGTGACCCGCACTCGCGCGAGTTCGTCGAGATCCCGGTCACCGGGCCTCGCGAAGTCGAACGCGCGATGATGTGGCTGCGCCGTGCGTGCCGCCTGGGCCGCACTGCTGCCGGCCCGGTCTGATCAGCGATTGGCCTGATCAGCGTTGGTCTGATCATTTGGCCGACTCGCGGCCAGCATGCCCTCGCGGCTAGCTCTTCGCCTCGGCTAGCCCTGGCCAGCCCTGTGCCACGGCACATCCGCCACTCCTGCCTGCAGGTTGGCGCGGCGTGCCCATGTGAAGAACAGGTCCGAGAGCCGATTCAGATAGATGCCGATCTGCGGCGGGATCGGCTGGATCGGGTTCGCCGTTCCGTCCGGCTCGCCCGCTAGCCGCGCCGCCGTCCAAAAACAGCGCTCCGCGCGCCGCGAAACCGTGCGCAGCACGTGCAGCAGCCCCGCGACCCGGCAGCCGCCCGGTAGCACGAACGTGCGCAGCGGGGGCAGCATGGCCTCCGAGGCGTCGATCCACCGTTCGATCTCCAGGATGGCGGGTTCGATGCGGGCGAGGCAGGCTTTGCCGCCTTCCGTCGCGAGGTCGGCGCCGACCTCGAACAGCTCGTCCTGGATCGACTTCAATTGCTGGTCGAACTGCGGCTCCAGCGGTTCGCTGCGCAGCAGGCCCAGAAACGAATTGAGCTCGTCGACCGTGCCGTAGGCCTCGATGCGGCTGTGGTCCTTGGCGACGCGGCGATTGCCGAACAGGCCGGTCTGGCCGTGGTCGCCTGTGCCGGTGTAAATGGGCATGAAAAGGCCAGTTAGGTGCCAATAAGGCAAGAAAATCCCGGCCGGTGACCGAAGCCCCCGACCGGGAAATCTCTATTCTACACCTTGGCGAGGTGCCCTTGCGGGCTGGAGAGGAGATCCTCGCCGGGACCGTGGCTCACCGCCACCAGGCGAATGGTGACGGTAGCCGCCCAGGAAATGGGTCCAGTGGGGAGCAGAGAGCTGTGCTAAGGGCACGCATTCCACGTGCCGCAATCGAGTAGAGCGCGCCTTGGCAATGCGTTCAAGGAGACTTTGTTCGCAGCTTTTGACGTCATTGACGGGCGAGATGTAGGCGTCGGGCCTGCACGCGGACCGGTTTCTGCGCATACTGTCCGGCTCGTACTGTCCGGCTCGTAAAGGTTCGAACCATGATGCCATCCTCCCCTCGCCTCCTTGCGCTCGCCGGCGTCCTCGCTGCTGGCCTGGCCGCGCTTCCGGCCCAGAATCTCGAACTGGACGTGGTTGGCGGCTCCACCCCTGGAACCCTCTCGTTCGACGTCTATCCGGGGCTGTATCCGCTGGAGCTCGCGATGATCGTGCCGTCGTTCCAGCCGGGGCCGACGCCGCTGGCGATCTTCGACCCGTTCGACTCGCGCTCGCTCGATATCGGCAACGACCTGCTCGGCAACGCGATCTTCGGCCAGATGGGGTTTGATGGGCACCTGCGCATCGGCCCGTTGGCGTTTGGCGCCGCACCTGCATTTCAGGACCTGGCGATCTACTACCAGGCGGTGACGTTCCTGGGCTCGCCGACGATCCTGCATCGCCTCAGCAACCCCAACCAGATCCGCCTTGCGAACGCGGGCACGTTCCGCGATCGCATCGTGAGCTTCCAAGGCGATCGCGCCTTTGCTTCGGTGCTGCCGCGCCTCGACCGTACGTGGATGGTGGTCGGCGGTGGTCGTGGCGGGCTGCTGTCGCAGACCGCGCTCTCGACGACCAGCATCTACGATCCGCGCACGGACACGTTCCAGTACGGTCCTTCGCTGACGACGCCGCGTTCGTTGCATCAGGCGACGCTGCTGCAGAATGGCAATTGGCTGATCACGGGCGGCGTCAATGTGACGAACGACCCGCAGGACCTTTGCGAGATCTACGATCCGGTCGCAGACACGTTCACGGCGGTGGCGCCGATGCTTTTGCCGCGCATGGGCCACACCGCGAACGTGCTCGCCGATGGCCGGGTGTTTGTCACGGGCGGCCTGCAGGCGATGACGGTGGTGCCAACGCCGCTGTCGGCTGTGCATGACGCGACCAACACGACCGAGATCTACGACCCAACGACCGACACCTGGACCGCTGGCCCCAACCTGCGCACGCCGCGCGCGGCGCACACGTCGATCACGCGCCCCGACGGCAAGATCCTGCTGATCGGCGGCATCAGTTGGGACAACGTCATCATCATCGGCTGGCTGCCGGCCGTGCGCAGCTCGTGCGATCTCTACGATCCGGTCGCCAATACGATTGCCGCGGGGCCGTCGATGGTAACCTCGCGTTCGATGGTCGATCCGGTGGATCTCGGCAACCATCGCTGGTTGCTCGCCGGTGGCATCAGTTCGCTCTCGCTCACCAACCTCGGTACGCCGACGGCGGCCGCCGAAATCTACGACGCCGTGGCGAACACGTGGACGAGCGTCAATCCGATGGCGACACCGCGCGGCAACCACAAGTCGTGGTC
>JADZDL010000386.1 GCA_020851075.1 Planctomycetota bacterium
CGCGCGACAAGGCGCAGAAGAAGGCCGAAGCTGCCGAACCGGCGTTCGCCCCCAAGAAGGCGATCGAAACGGGCAAGGTGCGCAATCCGCTGATGTTCCAGAAGCTCGAGGACCGCATCATGACGCTCGAGCAGGAACTCGAAGACGTTCGCGCCGCGATGCTGTTGCCCGAGAACTACGGTAGCGTCACCAAGATCAAGGAGCTGCAGGCCAAAGAAACGAGCACGAAGCAAGAACTCGCGATGGCCTACGAGCAGTGGGAAAACTGGCAATAGAGGCCTCCGAAGAACCCTAATCGCCGGCTTCGGCAAGCGCCTTCTGGATGGCGGCGTCACCCGGTCGAGCCTTGGCCGCCCGCTGCAGGACCACGCGCGCCTCGGCCTTGCGCCCCTGCTGCAACAGGACGCGCCCGAGCAGGAACATCGCGTTCGTGTAGTTGCCGTCGAGTTCGAGAGCCCGGCGATAACTGCGTTCCGCCGCCAGCAGGTCCCCGTCGACGAAACGCGCCGTGCCCAGATTGCAGTGTAGCAACGGCACATTCGGCAGCGCCCGAAGTGCCGCCTCGAAGTGCACGATCGCCTCCTTCGTACGGCCACGCGGCGCAATCATGCTGCCGACCTGCAGGTGCGCGCCGCCGTGACCCGGATCGCGCTGCAGCGCCTCGCCATACGCGCGTTCGGCCGCTTCGACGTTGCCACCCTTCTCGTGACAGAGCCCGAGTTCGAACCACGCGGCAACGTCGTCCGGCGCGCGCTGCAGCACTTCCTGCACGGCCGCTAGCGCATCCGCCGATCGCCCCATCTCACGCCGAATGCCCGCCAGCCGCAACCGCAGCCCCGAGTCGCGCGGCGCCTTCTCCAGATCGCGCACGTGACACGCCTCCGCGAGTCGCAGTCGCTCCGCACGATCCGCGACGGTCACCATCAGCGTCAACGTGCCCATCTCGTCGGTGGATTCCTGCCCAAACCCGACCTGCCGCGGCGGTCGATGGGGGTTGGCCGGATTGTCGGCGCTGTTGTCGTAGTGGTATTCCATCGCCACCGTGCTGCCCGCCGGCAGCAACACTGGCGTCTTGCATTCGTAGTCGTCCTGCCAGTCGAAGTCCCACGCATCGATGCGGAACAGTTCCTGCTCCGCCCCATCGGGCAACTTCGCCCAAGCTCGCATGCGGCGACACAGGTAATGCGCATGCGGATAGAGCCGATGCAGCGTCACCGGCACCGGCAGCGTGACGTGATCGCGCACCACGAAGTCGCGTTCGCCAGGCGGCAAGTCGATCTGCTCCGAGAACAACACCACCGGATAGGGCTCGATCGCCGTCGGCACATCGGTGAAGTAGAGGCCGATGCGCGGCTGCACGGTCTCCGGCTTGCCCGTCGGTACGAGATGCAACTGCAGCACGAGGTCGTTGCCGGGAAACAGCCGCCACGCCATGCCGGGAGCATTGCGCCGCACCTGCTTGCCGGGCGTCCAGCCCAGGAAGTGCCCATCGGGTGGCAACGCCGCGCCAGGCACCATGCCTGGGAACCCTGGCTCCGCGTCCAGCGCATCCCGCCGGCGCGACTCGCGCGTGGCATCCACCGCGAGCACGGCATGGTGCACGGCGCGACTCTCGGGCCGGATCTCGACGGCCTCCACATAACGCAGGGGACCCGCATCGACGGGAATCACGAGATTGCGAAACACGTTCGGACCATCCGCGGGCACCGACAACACCTCGGGCACCGTGAGAATCAGATCGGGCTCACGCAGCTGCCATCCCGAGGCGAACAAAGGTGCTGGCGGCTCGTCCGACTCATCGCCGCGCGGCGCGCCATTCTCGACCCACTTCTGCAACAGCTCGATCTGCTCCGGGCGCAGCCGCCGGTCGCCTTCGAAGTCGCCGTGCGTCATGAGCCACGGCGGCATCAGGCGCTTGCTTGTCACCTCGACGATCTGGGTGCGCTTCTTGTGCACGTCCGCGTAGCTGAGCAGCGAGAACGGCGCTGGCTGGCCAGGACGATGGCATGGCGCGCAGGACGCATACACGAGAGGCGCCACGTCCTTGGCAAAGGTCGGCATTGCACGCGCAGCCTCGTTGGCCGAAGGCGGCCCGCCGCAGGCCACTGCCGCCAAACCGAGCACCAGGAAGACCGCGCGCTTCGACATTTCAACCCCCAGTCTAGCGAACGGGGCAGCGCGCATAGGCGGCTCATGTTGCGAACCCTTACAGCGACAATTCGTGGGCCCGCGCGCCCTCAGCGCAGCTGACACGCCCAATTCGCCCCACGCGCGGCTATCCTGCTCGCCCCCGATTGCCCACAACGCCCGTGACCGACCTCCACAGCCATCTTCGCGACCGCATCCTCACCACCCTCGCCGGCCTCGGCATCGATCGCGCCGCCGCCGAACCGATGGTGCGCCTCGATCCGCCGAAGAACCGCGACCACGGCGACGTGGCACTCGGTGCGTTCCAACTCGCCAAGCTCGCTGGCAAGGCACCGCCCGCACTCGCGACCGAACTCGCTGCGATGATCACGTCCGACGCCATCGTCGAGTCCGCCGCGGCGGCTGGCCCGTTTGTGAACTTCCGCTTCCGCCGCGAAGCCCTCGCGCGCGAAGTGCTGACCGCGATCCAGTCCGATGCCGTTCCCTACGGCAAGGCCAACCAACACGGCCAGACGGTCTGCATCGACTTCAGCTCGCCGAATATCGCAAAGCCGTTCCACATCGGCCACATGCGCAGCACGGTGATCGGCAACGCGCTGTGTCGCATCCATCGCCATCAGGGCGCCACGGTGCACGGCATCAATCACCTCGGCGATTGGGGCATGCCGTTCGCCAAGATGATGACGGCCTACATGCGCTGGGGCAACGAGGCCGAACTGCACAAGTCGCCGATGCGCTACATGTTTGACCTCTACAAGCGCTACTCGGTCGAAGCCAAGCAGAACCCCGCACTCGACGACGAAGCGGCGAAGCACTTCCAGGCCCTCGAGAGTGGCGCCGACAATCAGGAACGTCGTATGTGGCAACTGCTGCGCGACGAATCGCTGAAGGCCTTCCAGGGCCCCTACGCGCGCCTTGGCGTGACGTTTGACCACATCACGGGCGAGTCGTTCTTCGAGGACAAGATGGAAGCCGCGATGGCGCGCGTCAGCGCTTCGGGCGTGCTCGAAGACAGTGAAGGCGCGCAAGTCGTCTGGCTCAAGGAACTCGGCATCAAGGAGCCGTGCCTGCTGCGCAAGAGCGACGGCACGACGCTCTACCACACGCGCGACCTCGCCGCCGCGTTCTACCGCGAAACGACGTTCCATCCCGATCGCATCCTCTACGTCGTCGGCGCCGAGCAGAAGCTGCACTTCGACCAGCTGAAGGGCGTGCTCACGAAGATGAAGGAGCCGATCGCCAAGGCCGTCGAACACGTGCCATTCGGCCTCGTGCTCAGCAAGACCGACGAGGGCAAGTGGGAGAAGTTCGCGTCGCGCAGCGGCAACGCGGTCTTCCTCGACGAGATCCTCGACGAAGCCGTGGCCAAGGTGCGTTCGATCATTCGCGAGAAGAACCCCGATCTGCCCAACGCCGACGAGGTCGCCGAGCAGATTGGCGTCTCGGCGATCATCTTCAACGACCTCAAGAACTCGCGCATCAAGGACGTCAAGTTCGACTGGGAGTCGATGCTCAACTTCGACGGCGAAACGGGCCCCTACGTGCAGTTTGCCTGCGCGCGCCTCAGCTCAATCCTGCGCAAGGTCGAGGTTTCGGTGCCCGATTCCGACCAGATCGACTTCAGCCTGCTGGCCGACGCCGAACGTGTGCTGCTCACGATGATGGACTTTGGTACAGCCGTGCAGCGCGCCGCCGAACAGAGCGAACCGAGCCACGTGACCGGGCACATGATCGCGCTCGCCGGCGAGATCCACAGCTACCTGCGCGAGCACTACGTGGTCGGCGAAGCGCCCGCCATCCAGAACGCGCGGTTGGTGTTGGTGGATGCGGCGCGACGGCTGCTGACGACCGGGCTCGGGTTGTTAGGGATTGCGGCGCCGGAACGCATGTGAGGTCAGGCGGGCCACCATGGAGAATGTGCTCGTGAGCACTGTTTTTCATGGTCGCTTTCGACAGCTACTTCGCAGTTGTCTTCGGCAATGCAAGGCGCGGCGGACTTCTACTTCTCCCACTCCGGCGGCAGCCGCAACTCCAGAGACGTGGTCTCACCCGCTGTGATTGTCGCCGTGCATACCGCCATCCACAGTTCGGCGAACGGATCACTCCGGCCCGCCGCACGCGCCTCCATGACGACCTTCGCCTGCGCGGCTTCCGACTGAAGTCCCTTGGGCAAGATGCGCAGCGTGAAGGTACCCGCAGCCACCTCAGCCGACGTAGATCCATCCTCCACGGTCAGTGGAAGAGTGTTGTCCGTCGCCCCCAGTCGCAGGGAAGCCCCAGTAACCGGCTGGCCATGCCGATCCAGCAACCGGACCTTCAGTGTTCCTACGTGCAGTGCAAAGGTATGCCGAGTCACGTCGCCTCGTAGCACCATCGCCTTGCCGGGAGCGCGCAGGACAATCTGCGATCCTCGCTCGCGCGGCGAAGGAACCTTCAGTTCATAGGTCGCTGGCCTGCCCAAGAATACAAACCGCCCCTGATCGTCCGTTTCGCAACCGATGGACTCCATGTGCAGTCGTCCATCGGGGAGCATACCAATCGGCGACTCGAGCCATACTCGCCGCTTGGCAAGCGGAACGCCGTTGGTAGTCACCAGCGCTTCGAGTGTGCCAGGCAACAAATGCCTCAGATCCAACTCGAGCTCCCTGGTCTCTCCGTCGACCAACACCAGATCCCCGGCGGCAATGTGTTTGGTCTGCGAAACAAACTCCTGCACGAACCAATAAGCGACTCCCACATGCCAAGTGCCCGCTGGAACTCCCGCCACGTCGAAGGTGCCGTCCTCCGCGATCGCAAAGGGCTCCGCTTCGGCACCTCGTCGCGCCGGCACGATCAGCCCACCTTCTCGCCCGAGTTGCAGGTATGGCTGCCGATCGGCAGCAAACGAGTCACCGTCGGCCACAGCCCCCAATCGACGCAACTCCCTCAGGACCTCGGGCGGGCTCACCCTGCCACGCAGTCGAGCACCCTTTCGCACCACCACAACCAGT
Organism: Planctomycetota bacterium; assembly: GCA_020851075.1. Taxonomy (GTDB): domain Bacteria; phylum Planctomycetota; class UBA1135; order UBA1135; family UBA2386; genus JADZDL01. The sequence continues at coordinate 5,139 of JADZDL010000386.1, forward strand.
TCTTCGGACTGATCCATGCGCACATCGGAGAGTTCGGTCGGAACATGGCCTGGCCCCAGAACCCGTAACCCCAAGGCTCTCCCCGCAGGTCCATGCAACAGCAATCGACCGTCTACCCCAGTTGATCCATGTTCGAGGATGAGGGCACGTTGAAACCCACCGCCACTCGGCCACGTGCCTGGGCCAACGACCAACGTGCTCGGCCGGAACGGGTGGCCAAACA
>JADZDL010000387.1 GCA_020851075.1 Planctomycetota bacterium
GACGACCACGGCATGTCACGGGCCAGCTTCGACCTCATGTCTCGCTCGCGAACGCTACGCGGTTCGACGATGTGGGTGATCGGTATCCACTTGTCGTAATCGTGGCGGTCCCACATGTTCTTGATCGTCGAGCTGCAGCGCGACCAGTTCAGGCTCCCGTCGGGTTGGCGAATGAACTCGGCCACGATCTGCGCAACCGTCTTGTTGATCTCCCGGACAACGGTATCGACCTCGCCCTGCGGATTGGTGGCGATCGCGTACTCGCCGATCGTCATCGGGTAGTGATGGATGACGTTTTCGAAGCTCTCCAACTGGAACGACGCTGCCGTGCCGTACCCGCTCAATTCCGAGTAGATCATCGGGAGCGCGCGGTAGGTGTTCGACCGGTTGAAAATCTCACGCATCAGGAGCGTGACCTTGTGCAGCCACAGCTTGACAGGCTCGAACTCCATCAGGTCCGTGTCCGGCGTCGACAGTCTGAACCACGGGCGGGCCGGGCTGGTCGCGCCCGACATCAAGCCGGCGGAAAGACTCCCGTGGGCGCGCGTCGCGGTCGAATCGTAGATGTTGTTGTATCGCTTGTCGCCCTTGTTCTGCGTGCCGTCGTCGACCAGGAAGCGGCCGGTGCGGGGCAACAGGTGCCGGTTGATGTCCCGCCATTGGTCGACCCAGCTCTCGCGTTCGCGGAACAGATCGTTTTTGCGCAGCCTGTACTGCTCGATCTTCGAGAGTCCGGTGCGTTCGACGGTGGCGGCGGGTGCGTACATCAGAGGCCCAGCAGGTTGTTACGTCCGAGGTTCAGCTTGTCATTTGCGACGCCGCCCGGGCCTGTCAGGAGCGTAGCCGCCGGGCCGAACGCTTGGTTGCCCCTCCCCATCACGGCGGCGACTGTCGCCACCTTCGCGAGCTGCGGTTGCTTGACGGGGGCCGGCTCGTCCACCTTCTCTGCACCCCCGCCCAGTAGCTTGCCGACGCCTCCCATGTCAGAGGCCCAGCAGGTTGTTGCGGCCGAGGTTCAGCTCGCTGGTCGGCACACCATCGGTACCCGTGAGCAGCGTGCTGGCCGGGCCTGCTTGGGCGGCGCCGGCGTTCTCCTTGCGGAGTCGCTGAGTGTCCGGCGCCTTCGCTTCTTGCGGAGGCTTCGGGACTGCGGCTGCCTTGGGCTCTTCCTTGCCGCCCCCCATTGCACCTGAAAGCGCGCTTGACAGCAGGCTTCCCGCAATCGACGTGAAAATCTGAACCGGCGTGCACATGGCGTGCTCCTTACCTCGTGGATTTACGAACGGTACGGATCATGCCCGCGGGAGTCGGTGTTAAGTGCACTCGCCAGATTGTCGTAAGGGTTGTGCTCCCGGCTGGCCTTTGCGCCCGGGATATGTAGCCTGTTCTTTTTTACCACCGGGATGGCGAACGAGAGGCCGAGGGCGTCGAGCCGGTTCGGCGACTGCAGCCCCCGGCGGCGCATGTCTTCCTTCGATTCAAGCTGAATCTTGCCGTCGAAGCGGGGCACCGTCTCGATCGCGATCAGTTCGTTATAAAGCGTGTCATCGTCGCCTGGGATGGAGCCGCCCGACTTCAACCAATCCCGCACCTGCTTGACCATGTACGCCCGCAGGTTGAGGCAGCCCGCATCGGGGCTTGATGCGCTGAACCACGCCAGGTGCCATGAGCGGCCTATCGTAGTGCCTACACTCACGATGCCGGTGCCGTAGCCGGCGTCAACGATGACCGCATCCGCCTGGTGCTCGTCTTCGAGTTGGGCGATCACTGTCGCGACGTGCACGTCGTTGTCGTTCTTCGCCATCGTGCGCAGAATCTCGAACCGCAGGCCTTGACGCAGTCCGATGATGAGCTCGTCCTCGCCGGTCCACGCGGGGTCGCAGGTGAGAATTTTCGGTGCGAAGTCGTACTGCCCCCTGCGCAGGTGGCGGCCGAAGGCGGCGTCCACGTCGGCGGTGGAGATGAACTGCAGGATGGAGAGCGAGGGGAACATGCCACGCACGCGCACCTTGACGATATCGCTGTCCTCGCCGTAGTCGGCGATCATCTCGTCTATGAACTTCTTGTTGGTGATCTGCACCTCGCGACTGTCGATGCGTCGCGTCGACCATCTGTGCTTGCGCTTGTGGAAGGCGTCGAAGAACCAACCGCTGTTGCGCGTCGGGTTGCCAAAAGCGAACTTCATCGGCTCGCCGTCGGTGAGACCGCCTTCGCTCACCTCGTCGATGATGTTGGGCACGCCACTCGCTTCATCGAAGATATAAAAACTTGTGCTGCTTGCTGCGTGCTGTCCGGCGAAGGATTCGGAGTTTTCTTCACGACAGGTCTGCGCGCTGCAGAACCACTCCTCGGGATGTTCCTTGTGCACCATGCGCATGGCGCCCTTGCCGGTGCTGACTTCGAACCAGTGCCCCGTGATGCTGCGGCGGTTCCACTTCGCGATCTCCGCCCACGTCTTTGATGACAGCTGACCCATCGTGTTCGCGGTGACGGTGCCCTTCGCGAAGGGCCGGGTCGACATGATCCAGTTGACAAGCCAGCCTACGAGGGCCGACTTGCCGACGCCATGTCCGCTTGAAACCGCTTCCCTGATCGGATCGACCGCGTGCACGCCATCGAAGGCGTGCGCCTTCACCTTCTCGCCCAGGTCAGAGAGAAAATCACAGGCCCACTTGTCGGGGCCGTACTTGGAACTGTAGAGCTGGTCGTAGGGGGCTTGCAGTTCGACGAGCTGCAGCGCAGGGTCCGTGTCCCACTCGAATGCGAACATTACCCAGCCGAGCGGGTCCGCGTAGAACCGCGCGACCTCGTCCGCAAGCTGCAGGTCAGCCCTATTCACCACCGGTCCGCTTCCTGCCGGCGTTGATGCGCTCGGCGAGGTTCACGTTCACGTCGACCTTCGCAGTGTCGGTCCGCTTGAACTGCTCGGGCGCGAGGTTGCAGAGGAGGAACTCCAGCAGGCGATCGCTGCCGCGGAGTGCGCGCCGTTTGGCTTCCTTGATGAGGGCGTCGACATTGACGTGTGTCGCCCGGTGGTAGGCATCGACAAAGCCAGGGTAGCGCCGCTTCCAGCTGATCGGCGCCCACCGTGAGTAGCCGACTGCGGCCGCTGCGTCTTGATCGGTGTACCCGGTGCCGATGAGGGCCAGGAACTCGCGCATGCGAGTTTCCTTGAGCGGGTTGACATCATCGGGCAGCAGGAGCACGCCCTCGAAGGCGAGCTCGCTGCGCAGCTGGCCTAGCTTCGCGGTACGTGATTCGATCGTGAGGTCGGCAGGCAGGGACGCGACGATCTCCGCCACCGTCTGACCGACAGGAGCAGCCTCGTCGAAGAGATCGTCGAGCCCGAGAAGATCGAGCCCTTGCTGTTCGTTCGCCATGCACGAATCATCGCCTACCGCTTCCGAGTCAGGTGCACGCTCTTGAAGGCCACCGCGGTGTGGTTGCGCTTCTCCCCGCGGCATATCTGCGCGACACATGACTTGCTGACGCCGAACTTGATGCGCAGGGCATCGTAGGTCCACCGTTCGCTGCGCAGCGCCAGCAGGAGCTCGATGTCTCGGTCCGAAAGCTTCGCGTTCGGGTGGGAGTCGCCGATCCGCCGGCCGCGCTCGTTGACGGCTACCGTGATCGTTAGA
>JADZDL010000388.1 GCA_020851075.1 Planctomycetota bacterium
GCCGTGATGACCGACCCGCTCGTGCGCGCCGTCGCGATGGCGGGCCTGTTGGAGGCGGTTCGCGAAGCGGAGCTCGATCCGGCCCTATTCGCCAACACCGCTTTGCAGGTGCTCGCGCGCGAGCGTGATGCGGACACCCACGGTTGGTTGCTCGAGGCCCTGGGCACGTGCCTGCATCGGTATCTGCCACCGGCGCGCGCCGCACCGCTGCAGCAGCGCACGACCGCACTGCTGCTCGGCCAGCTGCGCAACGAGAATGACTCGGGGCGCGAACTCTCGACCTTCCGCTTCCTCGTGCGAACGTCGACCGAACCCGAAGTGCTCGACCTCTGTCGAGCTGTCGTCGCCGGCGCAGAACTGCCAAAGGGCCTCGCCCCCGGCAAGCAGGACTGTTTCCTCGCCGTCGCCGCGCTACTCGCATCGGGCAAGGCCACGGACGAACTCCAGCGACTCAAGGATCGTTTCGCGAAGGAAGACCTCGGCAAGGAGCTGTTCCTCGCCTTGGCCGCCACCCCGACCGAAGTGAACAAACAGGACTACTGGCGTCAATACATGCAACTCGACGCCCCGCCCGAGCAGTGGACCCAGGACAGCCTCGCGTGGTTTCACTGGCCTGGGCAAGAAGCACTGACGCTGCCGTTCTTGAAGCTGGCGCTCGAGAAGGTCGATTGGGTGAAAACCCATCGCCGCATCTTCTTCATGCCGGCGTGGCTCGACGGCTTCATCAACGGCCATAGCTCGCCCGAAGCCCTCGCCATCGTCGATGCGTTCCTGGCGGCCACCGAACTCAGCGACGACGTGCGCCGCAAGCTCCTGCAGAGCCGCGATGGCCTTGGCCGCGCCGTGAAGATCCGCCGCACGTTTGGCGACTGATCGTGCCCGGGCGACGCACACCACGAGTTCAAACGCCGCCGATCGACAACGACAGCGCGTTCGAAGTGAGCAGGCCGAGGGCGTTGGCGCCGACATCGACCGCGAGGCCCTGCGCGTAGTAGCGAACACCCAACAGCGCGGCATCCGCCGGAATCGGCATCGCGAGCAGCGGTGCAGCGGAGCCACCGAGCCATCGCACCGCGATCGGATCCAGGTAGACCGCGCAATCGGGTGCCCCGAACGAACTCAGCAGAAACCCCGGTACGAGCGCGTTCCAGCCAAACACCAGCGCCGTGCCCAGCGTCGAGGGCGGCAGATCGCGCACCTGCAACACCGGCGCCGTGCCAAGCACCGGGCGTCCGACTGCCTGCAGCGACAACCCCGGATCCTCGTGCTCGGTCGCAAACGGCAGCCGCATGGAGACGTCGAGCGCACCCGGATCCCGCGCCCCGAGGCCCGCGCCAAAGCCAATGAGGGTTGCGTCGTTGGCCTGCTGCACCGTCCCGTAGCAGAGTTCCAACACGCCGTTGGCATGCGCGGAGAACGAGAAGGTGCTGCCGGGCCCCGCTGGCGATCCGAAGGTCGGCATGTTGGACCAGACCACCGTGGTGGTGCCGGTGGACGCATCGACGTGTGCATAGACGTTGGCGGCGAGCAGTGGCACCAGATCCATCCAAGCCACCGCTATGGTCGGACGCCCCGAAAACAACGCGGGCGCGTTCGGCTGCGAACTCAGCGAGCCCAACAGACCTTCTTCCGACAGCATCACGCGCCCGTCCGCGCACACCAGCAGCTGCGTGGTCGAGCCGCCGGGGAATGCGAGCGGAGTCGGCAACGGCACGAACGCGGCACCACCGCGCCCAAGGCCGAGGTTCACCGCAAGCGGCGAGATGGTGATCGGTGCAGCAGTCCCGGCGCTCACGTCGTAACCACCGTGCGCATTGGGAGTGAGCACGAGCCGGCGGTGCGCGAGATCAAAGCCCCCTGGCGCAAACCACTCGTAGAACGACCGCGCGCCCTGATGACAGCCTTCCCCAAAACGATCTGCCGCCGCGACCGCATAGGGCCCGCCTCCCACCGTGTAGTGCAGCGAACCGCTGAACACGCGGTAGACGAACGGCGGGGTCTGCAGGCACTGCATCGCGGAGCCACCGCCGGTGAGCGTCAGATCCGCGTTCGCGATCGCGCGTAGGCCGAATGCGAAGTTGTAGTTGGGCATCACACCAACACAATGCAGCGCGATGCCGTAGTGCCCCGGTGACAGACCGATTGGCGCCGACAACCAACACGGCGAGGGCTGGTCACTACCCGCCGCCACGCAAGCACCTGAGGCCACCACAACCCAATCGCCAGGTTCCTGCACGTGGTCCAGCCACGTTCCCGGCCGCACCAGCACTTCAATGGTGCCGTTGGTGCCAAGCGGCGAATGCAGGTTGAGATCGAGCCGATCGATCTGCAATTCGTTCTGCACGGTGAGATCGAAGTAGACCGCGCCATCATGCGACGCGAGGTAGTAGTTGCTCTGCATCGAGGTCGTGAGCGGCGACTGGGCCTCGAGACTCGCGAGGCAACCAGCTGCCACCAACCACAGAACGCAACGACGCATGGCTTGCATGCCAGACGAAGACGCAGCAACCTGCGCAATACAACACAGCCGGACAAAGCTCCGCGGTTCCGGCAGATCCGCCGCGGGCAAACACCCGGAATCGTGCGGCCCACCCTGGCCAGACCCCCGATGCCGTCCTGGCTCGCGCACCACCAACCCGTAGGATGCGGGCATGAAGCTCACGTTCGCGAATGACAGCCGCGCCCTGGCCACTGCCGATCACTGCCTCGTAATCGCCAGCAAGGCCTGCTATGGCCCGCGCGCGCGCGGCGCTGCGGCGTTGCACAAACTGCTCGACAAGCCGACCGCCGAACTTGCCCTGCAACTGGGCGCCGAAGCCGCACCCGGCCTGCTCGGTGGCATGGCCACGTCGCGCCTCGACAGCAAACGGCGCCTTACCGCAGCCGCACTCGCCGAAACCATGTCGCGGCACAATTCGCCGGCCCGCGCCGAGGCGATCCGCAAGGTCACCGCGGCCGCCGGCCTCGCGTCCAGCGGCACGAATGCCGTGTTGCTGATCCTCGAGGATGCGAGCCACGTCGTGCCCGCCGTGAACGCGATCGGTCGCGCGCTGCCAACGTTCTCGCAGAAGAGTGCGCGCACCGCTCCGGGCTCACTCACCATCGTCTGCGCGCTCACGAACGGCACGGTCCTGAAGGTCGCGCCCGACGTGCAGGATCTCGTCGAGAAGGCGCGTTTCGCCGCGCACCTCGTCGACACTCCTCCCACCGAACTCGACCCAGCCGCGCTCGCTACCGCGGCGAAGAGCCTGCTGAAACCGCTGCGCAACGTGAAGATCAAGGAGATCGTCGGCGACGCGCTGTTGCGCAGCAAACTCGGTGGCATCCACGCCGTCGGCCGCTGCGCGCGCACCGCCCCGCGCCTGCTCATCGCCACGTTCGGCGCGCGCAAGGGCGGCCCGCACATCGCGCTGGTCGGCAAGGGGGTCACCTATGACACGGGTGGCCTGCACCTGAAAGCGCGCGGCAGCATGGAGACGATGAAGGCGGACATGGGCGGTGCCGCGGCGGTGCTCGGCGCGTTCGCGCTGCTCGCCCAGCACGGCGCGCCATGCCGCGTCTCGCTGCTGCTCTGCCTGGCCGAGAACGCGATCGGTCC
>JADZDL010000389.1 GCA_020851075.1 Planctomycetota bacterium
CTACTGCAGCACGACGATGCTGTCGGCGTGCAGCTGGTAGATGTCGACGACGTAACCGTCCTCCACGGTCGCCCCGACGCGCAACGTGCCCGTGATCAGCAGCGGCTCGAACGAGTAGTCGGTTGGCCGGTCCCGCGGCAACTCGACGCGCACGATGCCGTTCACGTCGGGCGGCGTGCCGTAGCAGCACGACCACAGCGACTGCACGAGCAGGAAGTGACGGATGTCCTTCACTTCGTCGATCGGCAGCATGAAGCCGAGCATCGCGACCTTCTGGCCATCCAGGCCCTTCACGGGCGCAGGCATGCCTTCGAGCCCCTTGCTGTACTTCCATTCGGCCAGGGTCTCGAAGCGCAGAAGTTCGACGCCGGGCAGTTTGCCTTCGCGCAGACGCGCCATGAGTTTCTGCTCCTGCTCAAGCATCTTCTCGGCGCTGCGTACGGCGGCAAGGTCGGCAGGTGTGGTTCCCTTCGGGTGATCCGGCGTTTGGTTGGTGGGCGGCTTTGGTTTCGGCGCCGGCTCCTGCATGACCGCGATCGGCGCGGTTCCTCCCGGCGACAGCTCGCCAGGAGCCGCGGCGAACGCACTTTCGCGGGCGGGGGCGTGCGGTCGTGACAAGGCCACCGCGACGGTGATGCCGACCCCGAGCAACATCGCGGCGGCGGCGAGCCACCGCGCTCGACCGGGCGAGCCGCGGCGAGTGGCCGGTGCTGCGGCCAGACGGCGCAGGATGGCATCGACGCGATCCGGGGCGTTGACGCGGCCGGCGAGTTCTTCGAGCGTGAGGCTCAAGTGACGATCGTGAACATCGGACGAAGTTGGCTTCATGGTTGGGACTCCAAACCGAGACGGCGCCGAACGCAGTCGCGAAGCAGGTCGCGGGTGCGTTCGAGCAGGGACTTCGCGCCTTCGTCGCCGACCCCGAGGCGGGCTCCAACTTCGCGACGTGGCACGCCTTCGACGTGGTGCCATTCGAGTGCCTGGCGGGCCCGATCGGACAAGCGTCCGAGGCAGTCCTGCAGGGCTGGCAACCTGGTGTCCAGAAACGCGTGCGGATCGGCGGCCGCCAGCTGGTCGACGGCGGCGAGCCAGTCGGCGGTTGGCGGCGCCCGGCGCGCGCGACGGCGGCTCGCGAGCAGCAGGTGGCGGGCGATGCCGCGCAAGAACGCCGCTGGCGAGGCCAGTTCGGCCGACTGCGGATGCCGCGTGAAGAACGCGAGGAACGTGTCCTGCAGCAGGTCGTCGGCCTCATGGACATCGGCCCCACACAGCCGCAGGTATCGCCAGACCATGCCCTGGTGCGTGCGGATCAGGGTCGCGAGGTCCGACGCGGCTGGCGGGTCAGGCTGCGGCGACTCCATCGGAGCGTTTCGCGGTGCTTTCGGCACGCTGGTCATGCTGGCAAGTGTCCGGGGGGTGCGCGACGGGGGCAGGAAATCGCCGGTTGCAGGCTGGTAGCCTGCCGACTTCGGGCGATAGGAGAGCCCTTGCCACTCCGGAATTGTGCTCTACTCTCCTGCTCGGGCACCATTGCCCCGGGATCCTCATGAACCAAAACAATCCATACGCCGCCGCTACGACGGCCGCGTTCGCCGAGTCCGGGGAGCGCGCCGCGTTCCTCAAGAAGGTCTACAGCCTGCTGTTTCTAGGCGTCCTGGGTTTTGCCACCACGCTGTGGGCGGCCGCGAACGTGCCCGTCGTGCACGACCTGGCAATGGGTATCGGCCGGGTCATCTACGGCAGCCGGTTTGGCATCCTGCTCTACATGGGCGTCTTCCTCGGCGGTTCGTGGGCGGTGCACGCGGTGGCCGAGACGAAGCCGATCAATGCGATCGCCTACGGTCTCTGGGTGGTCGTGCTCGGGCTGCTCGTGGCCCCGATCGTCCTCATCGTGAGCAGTCTGCACGGACCTGCGATCATCAGCCAGGCCAGTCTGCTAACGGCGGTCACGTTCGTCGGCCTGACGGCGGCGGTGTTCTGGACGGGCAGTGACTTCTCGTTCTTGCGCGGCGTGCTGGGCCTCGCGAGTGGGTTGCTGATTGCGGTGTTCCTCGCCGGTTGGCTGTTTGGATTCACGGTGGGCCTGTGGGGCTCGGCGGCCGTCGTCGCGTTGTTTGCTGGCTACATCCTCTACGACACCGGCGCGGTGATTCACCGCCTGCCTGTGTCGATGCCGATGACTGGCGCGATCATGTTGTTCACGGACGTGGCGCTGCTGTTCAAGAACATCCTGCTGCTGCTCTCCCGGACGCGCGACTGAAGCGTCGCGCCCGCAGCCTCAGCGCAGCGTGAAGTCGAGTCCTCGCGGGGAGGGGTGTTCATTTCACCGGTGTTGGGCCCCGGCGAGCTCGCAAGTGCCTTGGCCCTGCCGAAGGGCGGCGCGTGTGGCTATTATGTCCTGTTTGCATTATGCGCCCGGGACATAATTAGAGGATAGGTGCAGCCATGGGATGGGCCCTTGTCTGCTGTGCCGCGCCCGCAGCCTCAGCGCAGCGTGAAGTCGAGCGCATCCGTGAGCTTGAGCTGGCCGAGGCACGGCCCGCTGCCGACCGAGAAGCCCTGCGCGGACAGCGTGACGCCGACCATCGCCGGCACGTACGGCACGGGCCAATGGTATGGAGTCGGCACGGTCACCGCGTTGGCGATGCCGAAGTAGCAGCTCGTGCACACGCCCAGCGGTGCCATCGGCGCGGGGAAGCCCAGCATCAAGGCGCGGAACGGGTCGCTGCCGCCGACGGTGAAGTGCATCGAGTCGCCAAGGGTGGGGCGGCCCGAATAGGTGATTGGTAGCCCGCCGCAGCCACCGCTGCGCGTGCTGACAACCGCACCCGACTGCGTGCCGTTGTAGATGTAGCCGACCACCGAGATCGCGTTCGTGCCGCTGACGATGCCGTAGGTGCGCGAGTTGCCGAGACTGCTGCCGAACTGGCTGCAGATCGATGGCGAGAACGCGCTCGGCCCGGTGGTCCACAGCGGTCCGCGGCTCTCGTTCGCCAGCAGCTGGGAACCATCGACGGCGACGGTGGACACGAACAGGTCGTTCCGACCCTGACCAGGCGCTGCGTTCTGCACTTCGGTGTGGGTGACGACGAAGCGCAGCCCGTCGCTGTCGACCGCGGGTTCGTAGGCCATGCGGTTTGCGGGCACCCCGAGCAAGCTCGACAGGTCCCAGCGGTTGATCAGCGGCACGTTGGGATTGTCGGTGATCGCCGCGGCGTGCAGGCGGCCGTAGTTGCTGAACGGGTCGTAGTTGCGTTGCCACGTGACGAGGAACGTGCGCCAGCTCGTGCCGGGCAATTGGGCCGGCGTCGAGATGCGCGGCCGCGTGTCGTCATTGGTCGACGAGTCGAGGAAGTAGGTTGGCACGCTCTGCTGCCCATTGCTGTCGATGACCGTGGCGACGATGTTGCCACCGCCACCGGCTCCGTACTGGTGCCAGACGATGCCAAAGCGGCCGCTGCCCGCCGACTTCGACACGCTCGGCGATTGATCGTCGAAGGTGCCCACATTGATGGCGCTGACCGTAGCGAACACCCACGAACCGTCGGCTTGCAGGTGGCGCGCGAGGATGTCGCCGTTGCCGCCCGGCGGGTGGTATTCGTAGACCACCGTGAAGTAGGCAGGACCGATGCCCTGCCACGGATCGGCACCGACGTCGGGCCGCATGCTGTCACCCGGCAGGCCGCCCGACATCGTCTGGCGTTCGACGTCCTGCTGCGGGTGCAGGAAACGGTAGCTGCCGATTGCTTCGTAGCGGCGGCTGGTGATCCAGTGCGGCGAGACGTTGTTGACGTTGGCCTGGGCGACGACGAGGAACATGCCTTCGCGCGTCTTGCACGCGACGCGCGGCGTGCCCCAGTTGATGCCCGTGAAGTCGATCCAGAACGCAGCACCGATCGGGTTGAACGATGAGTCCGTGCGCACGGCGGCGACGTCCCAATCCGTGGCGCTGAAGGGCACGCGCCAGACCACGAGATACTCATCGACGAGCGCGTTGTAGGCGACGTCAGGTTCCATGCGCTGGTCGGGCGCCGACGCGATGATTCGCGTGCCGAGCAGTGGGTCGACGACGAGCGGCAACCTGGCGTTGGCGACGAAGTCCGCTGGCACGTGCAGATGGATGCGTCCATCGTCCCATACGATCGGCAACTCGCGGCGCTGCCCCGCGGCGTCGAAGACGACGAGATCGCGGTAGTAGACATCGCCGCGCGGTCCTGCAAACGACAGGTTGCCGCCGTCGACTGTGCCGGTGAGCTCGCTCGTCACGTTCAGCACGATGTCGATTGCACCGCGCGCCGCCGGCAGGCGCTCAAACACAAAACTCTGCCGCAGCTGCGCCGTGGTCGCGTCGTAGACCTCGGTGCAGTCGGCGCGGGGCACGGTGATGCGTTCGCCGGCCGCTTGCACATCCCGCGGGGTCAGGTCGAGACTGGTTTCGCCGATGCGCATGCTCGCCAGACTGAGGTGCAGCGGGAAGTTGCGTTCGGCCTCGGCGCCGAGGAACGGGACGAAGGTGCAGCCGTTGGCATCGACGCTGGCCTTGTAGCGGTCGCCCCGGACCCAGATCGTCGATTCCTCGGCGCGCGGCCGGTCGAGGTGCACGGCGCCTTGCGGGGCGGCGATCGGGGGGCGCGCTTCCTGGGCAATCACGTGGGCCGCCAAGGGCATGGCGAGCAGGGCGATGGCGAGGGACTTGGTCGGCATGCCAAGGACAGCGGGGGTTGGCCAGGAACCGAACAGCGATCCGTGGCTTTCATTGGCGCAGGGAGTTGGGCCGCTCAATCCCGATCGGAGCATGGTCCTTCAGCCTCCGCCCCAGCTATGCTGCAGCGATGGACCGTGAAGCTAACAAGTCCTACTCGTTCGCCGACGCCGAGCGTTGGAACCTGCGGCAGATGTGGGCGATGACGCCCGATGAGCGCCTCGATCTCGCCAAAGAACTAAAGGACCGGGTCTTCGGCGCGAACGCTCCCGATGTGCGTGAGTCGGAGTGGGCGAAGTGAAGTCGGAGCAGCCTGCGGCAGACATTGGTGTGGTAACGACGCCCGACCTAGCGGCCGAAGAACCCACCGCTAGCTCGGGCTAGGATCGTGGTGTGCCGCGTTCCCCAGTTCTCGCTCTGTGCCTCTTGCCCGCCGTCGCCGCTTGCGGCGGTGGTACCGACGCGAACCCACCAACCTTCGCGCGCGAGATTGCGCCGATCGTCTACGCGTCCTGCACGCCGTGCCATCGCCCGGGCGGGCCTGGGCCGTTCGCGCTGCTCAGCTATGACGATGTGCAGCGCCGGCGGCAGAAGATCGCCGAGGTCACGCAGCAGCGTCTGATGCCGCCGTGGTTGCCGACGACGCATGGGCTGCTTGGTGACCGTCGGTTGGCCAGCGGCGAACTCGACCTGCTGCAGCGCTGGATCGCCGCGGGTGCGCCGCGCGGCGATGTGGCGGCCGAACCGGAGGCGCCGAAGTTCTCTTCGGAATGGCAACTGCGCGCGCCGGATCTGGTGCTGGAGGTCGACCGGGCGGTGACGATGGCCGCGAGTGGGCGCGACGTGATCCGCAACCTCGTCTTGCCGGTCGCTATCGATAGCGCCAAGGTCGTCGCCGCCGTGGAGATCCGTCCCGAAAGTGCCGCGGTGCACCATGCGGTCCTGCTCGTCGACGAACGTCACCAGGCGCGCGCGCTCGATGCGCGCGATGCCGAGCCCGGGTTTCCCGGCATGTCCGCGGGTGGTGCGGTGCCGCCGGATGGCCACTTCCTCGGCTGGACTCCGGGCAAGCGCGTGGTCGAGAGCCAACCCGGCATGGCGTGGCGACTGCAACCCCGCAGCGACTTCGTGTTGCAGTTGCACCTGACGCCGACAGGCCGCGAAGAGATCGTGCGGCCGCGCATCGGCCTCTACTTCACGAGTTCGCCGCCGACGGTCGTCACCTACCCGATCGTGCTGTTCTCCGAGGCCATCGACATCGAGCCGGGGGTGGTCGACTACGTCGTGCGCGATGAGTTTCTCGTGCCGGTGCCGGTGACCGTGCACTCGGTCTACCCGCACGCGCATTACCTCGGCACGCGCATGCTGGTGAACGTGACGCTGCCTGATGCAGCGCCGCGCGAGTTGCTGCGCATCGATCGGTGGGACTTTGATTGGCAGGATGACTACGTGCTGCGCGAACCACTGGCGCTGCCCGCCGGCACCTGCATCACGATGGAGTATCACTTCGACAACAGCGCGGACAACCCAAACAACCCCAGCAAGCCGCCAGTGCGCGTTCGCGCTGGCAACGAATCGAAGGACGAGATGGCGACGTTTGCGCTGCAGGTGACGGTGCCGGACCTGGCGGCGCGGCGTCTGCTCGGCGAGGCGGCACTGCGGCACGATCTGGCGAAGGTCGGCTACGACCGCGACAAGTTGCTTGAGCTGGCATCGCTGTTGCGCGATCTGCAGCGTTTCCCTTCGGCCCTCGAACTGGCGCGGCAGGTGCGTGCGCGGGATCCTGCCGACGCGGGTGCTGCCTTTGAAGAAGGTGCCTGCCTCGAGCGGCTCGGCCGCAGCGCGGACGCCGAACTGGCCTACCGCGCGTGTTTGCAGCACGATCCCGCGCACGACCGCGCGCGGGTGCAACTCGGCAACGTCCTGTTCGCCCTGGGCCGCGCCGCGGAGGCGATTCCGCACTACGAAGCTGCGCTGCGCAGTGACGATCGGCAGGCGGCCGTGCACAACAACCTCGGCATCGCGCTGGTCTCGACGCAGCGCCTGGAACTCGCCGAACCGCACCTGCGGGCCGCGGCGTCGTTGGAGCCGACGTTGTTCACGGCGTGGTTCTATCTGGGCGCTGTGTATGCCGCGTCCGGTCGCCCCGAGGAGGCACGGGCCGCGCTGCAGAAGGCCGATTTGCTGCGCCCCGGCGATGCGCGGGTGAAGGAAGCGTTGGCCCGTTTGCCGCGGTGAAGGGGGTGGGCCTTGACGGCGCTCACACGGCGACGTAGCGTGTTGGTTGGGTAACCAACTAACATTTCCGACCACGCTAGCCACACCATGAGCCCGAGCCCGGACACCCGCGAGAGCCTCATCGAAGCCGCGATGGAACTCTTTGTCTACCAAGGATATGGAGCAACAGGACTCGCCCAGATCGCCCGCCGGGCGGGGGTGCTGCCGGGTTCGCTCTACTACTTCTTCCCGACCAAGGAGGACCTGCTGCATGCGACGCTCGAACGACGCAAGCAGACGCTCTACGAAGGGGTGCTGCAGCCGATCTGGGAGAGCGTTGCGGATCCGATCGAACGCGTCTTTGCGCTGCTGGCTGGGTATCGCCAGATGCTCGAGATGACGGAGTTCAAGCACGGCTGTCCGATCGGCAATCTCGTGCTCGAGGTCGTCGAGACCCATCCGCGCGCGCGTGGGTTGCTCGTGCAGAACTTCGATGGTTGGCTGGCTGCGGTCGAGCAGTGTTTTGCTACGGCGCAGGATCGCCTGCCGCCCGACACCGATGCGCGGCGCCTCGCGGTATTCGTGCTCACGACGATGGAGGGCGCCGTGATGCTCGCGCGCGCCTACCGCAACTTCGAAGCCTACGACGCAGCGATCGTGCAACTGCGTGACTACGTCGAGCGCCTGCTCGCCGAAACCCCTTCCCGCAAGTCAAACAAGAGGAGTGCGTCATGATGCTCGCGAGCTTGCTGTTGGCCTTCCAGGGCCCCGATCTACCGATGCCGGTTGCCTTGTACCGTGCGCAGGTTGCGGCGGCCGAATCGGCGATGCGTTTGGACGAGCTGGCGGTGGCGCGTTCGTGGCTCGATGCCACGGAGGCCAGCCAGCGCGGCTTTGAATGGCGCGTGCACGACGCGGCGCTGGAAGAGTCCCTGGCCAGTTACGCGACCGGGGCGACGCACGCGTACACACTCGATGTGAGTCCCGATGGGGGCATGCTGGCACTCGGCATGACCGATGGTGCGGTCGCCCTGCGTCGCACGGCGGATGGTGTCGCGGAGGCCGAGATCGGGCGCCACACGGGCGTCGTGTCGTATGCGCGGTTCTCCGCCGATGGCAAGCGCCTCGTCACCGCTTCGCACGATCGCACGGTCAAGGTGTGGGATGTCGCGGCAAGAAAACTGCTCGTCGACTTCACGGCCCATCACAACCCGGTGGCGGGCGCGGCATTCAGTCCGGATGGTGCGCTGGTCGCATCCTGTTCGTACGAACGCGACCCAAAGCGCGGCGTCTACGGCATCGTGCACCTCTGGAACGCTGCCGACGGCACGCTCGTGCGCACGCTCGAAGGTGGTCGCAAACCAGTGGTCGGGATCGAGTTCTCGCCCGATGGCAAGCGCCTCGCCGCTGGTTCGTGGGACTTCTGTGTATTCGTGTGGAACGTCGAAGGTGGCGCACCAATCCAGTGCGCGATGCCGGACGAAGGGATCTACAACGGCGTCGATGACGCCGCCTGGACCGCCGATGGCAGGTTTGTGATCGGCGCGTCCAAGGATCGGACGGCGCGCGTGTGGAATGCAGCCACGGGCGAACTGGTGGCGAGTTTGCGCGGGCACACGGATTCGGTGCATGGGCTCGCCCTCTCGGCAGATGGCGCACTGCTGTCGACAGCGAGCGGCGACGGCGTGATGAAGCTCTGGAATACCAGCGATTGGTCGCTGCGCGCCACCTTGCGGGGCCACCATGGCAACGTCGTTGCGTGCGCCTTCGCACCCGATGGCCAGAGGCTCTATTCGAGCTCGAAGGACCGCACGGTGCGCGTCTGGGACGCGACGACGACCGCCTACGGCGGCGATCGCCACACCGCCGTCACGGCCACCTACATGGCGCAGTACAGCCCCGATGACTCGCTGG
This sequence comes from Planctomycetota bacterium, assembly GCA_020851075.1. Taxonomy (GTDB): domain Bacteria; phylum Planctomycetota; class UBA1135; order UBA1135; family UBA2386; genus JADZDL01. The sequence continues at coordinate 8,834 of JADZDL010000389.1, forward strand.
TCGCCACCGCCGGCTGGAACGGCCGCATCGAGCTCCGCTCTGGCCATTCGATGGCGATCCTGCGTTCGTGGCAGGCTCACCCGGACGGTAAGTCGTGCCACGCGTTGGCCTGGACCCCGGATGGCAAGCGGCTCGTCTCCGGCAGCTGGGAGCCGGTCCTTCGCGTCTGGAACGTCGAGGACGGCAAGGAGCTCGCGAGCTTCGTGCAGGACGAAGGCACGAACCAGCTCGCGATAAGTCCCGATGGCGCCTACGTGGCCTCCTGCGCTGGCAAGAAGGTCCTCGTCTGGGATCTCGCGAAGGGCACCAAGGTGCACGAGTTCACCGGTCACGGCTCGACGGTGCTAGCCGTCAACTTCAGCCCCGACTCATCCCTCTGCCTCTCCGGAGCGCGCGACGGCAAGGCGATGGTCTGGCAGGCCGCGACTGGGGCGCCGAAGTTTGCAGTGCCCTGCGCTGACTCCGATGTCGCCGAGGCCATGTTCACCCCCGATGGCAAACAGTTCGTGGTCGCCGGCCGCAGTGGTTCGCTCACGCTGCACGATGCGAGCAACGGCAGTCTCGTGCGCAACCTCGCGCGCCTGCGCCACGGTCTCGACCACATCGACATCTCGCCCGACGGCACCCGTCTCGCCTGCGCTTCGCACGTGATCGCCCTCATCGATCTGCAACACGGCAGCGTCGTCGGCGAACTGCGGCCGCATCGCGAGCATCCCTACAACCTCGATTTCGATTCGCGAGGGCTGCGCCTGCTGAGCTGTTCTACGGACAAGACCATTGTGGTGAGCGACACGCGGCTGCTGCGGGATCGGCTGCTGGCGCGGTGAGGTGACGGCGGTGTGCCGCTGGCCCCCGGCTGGACTACGCGCCGCGGTTCTTCTTCGCGCCAAACAGCCACAGGCCGAGGACCATGGCGCCGCCGATGACGGCCGGGGAAATGCCCATCACGCATGCTTCTCCCATGGGCACCCCCGTGTCCTTGTGCTCCGCCCAATAGGTGTAACTCGCACAATAGAACGCACCCCAGATGAGAGTGGTGCAGATCACCCCGAGCACACTCGCCGCAGCAAGCGGTCGCCCAAGGTGCTCCGTCGGCGCCTTGGGCCCACGGCATTGCGTCCAATAGGCAAGGCCCGCGAACGGAGTGGCAACCATCA
>JADZDL010000390.1 GCA_020851075.1 Planctomycetota bacterium
GCGTCCGATCAGCTCGACGCCGCCGCCAGCACGGTGAACTGCCCGTCCAAGACCGTCCGCAAGTTCACGGACGTCACGGGCGTCGTCTCGTTCACGGTCGTCGGTGGATCGAACAACACGGGTGCCACGGCCGGTGCCGGCCTGAACGCGGTCAAGGTGTACGCCGACGGCGTGCTCCTGGGTTCGCTCACCGCTGCCGTCATTGATCAGGATGGTATCGGTGGCGCCGGCGCCAACGACCTGTCGGTGTGGCTTGCCGATCAGGGCTCGGGCTTCTACTTCGGCCGTTCGGACTACGACTACGATACGATCCTGGGCGCCAACGACCTGTCGCTTTGGCTCGCCGCTCAGGGTTCGGGTGCGTCTGCTGAGTCCGGCACGCTCTGCCCGTAGTTCTCCATTCGGTTCGCTGTGGGCTGCTCTCGCGCAAATCGCGTGAGCAGCCTGCGGTCGACCGGGAAGGAGCGAGGCAACGACGATTGGTTACTCGCTATCTTCACCACCCCCGCGTCTCGACATCTTCGGAGGCAACAAAATGAAGAAGCTTCTCCTTCTCTGCGGTGCTCTGCTGGCTTTCTCGGCTACGGCCGCTTCGGCCGCGGGCATCAACTTCGGTTGGGGCGATTGCGGCGCTGCCCCCACCACGGCCAACAAGTCTTTCGCTTGCACCTCGAACACGCTCTCGGGCGCGATCATGGTCGGCTCCTTCATCCCGCCGGCCGGCACCACGGCCATCACTGGCGCCGAAATCGTCATCGACCTGCAGTCGGCGTCGCCGACCCTTCCGGCCTGGTGGCAGTTCAAGAACACCGGCACGTGCCGCATCACGGCGTTCTCGCCGAGCGCGGACTTCACGGGCGGACCGGCCCTGTGCAATGACTACTGGGCTGGCCAGGCCTTCGGTGGCTTCACGCAGTTCGATCCGGCCATCGTCCCCGGTGCGCTGAACCGCGCCCGCGTCAAGGTCCTCTACGCCGTCGCTCCCGCGAGTGCCGGTCCGGTGGACGAGACGCTCGAGTACGGTGCCTTCAAGGTCAGCTTCAACGGCACCAAGACGGTCGGAACGGGTGCTTGCGCTGGCTGCTTGGACCCCGTCTGCATCGTGCTCAACGAGATCCAGCTGACGCAGCCGGCCGGTGTGGGCAACTACCGCATCCAGAACCCGGCCGAGCGTAACTACGTGACGTGGCAGGGTGGCGCGATCGGTTCGGGCGGCTGCCCGGCCGCGACGCCGGCTCGCAACACCACGTGGGGCTCGGTCAAGTCGCTGTACCGGTAGTTCGCGGCTGACCACACCACTGCAGTTCAACGAGGCGGCTCCCTTCGGGGGGCCGCCTCGATCTTGTACCCCGCCCGCCCGGGCGAGCTCGTGGCCGTCTGCGCGAGCTTCCTCCCGTCAGGGGCCAACCCCACGCCAGGGGCGGGGTGTTTACAAGCTGGATGCATGCACGATGCAACGCGTGACTTCACAATATTTTCCCTTGCTTCCCCCGCCCCGGGCCGTGCTACGCTTTTCACCGGATTGACGTCCCCCGCCGTCCAAATCGGACGGCACCTCACCCCCAAAGGTGCGTTTCGGAGGAACACCATGAAGAAGACGCTACTTCTCGGCGCAGCTCTCCTCGCTCTGTCGGCTTCGGTTGCCTCTGCGGCTGGTATCAACTTCGGCTGGGGCGATTGCGGCGCAGCTCCTGCCACCGCCAACAAGAACTTCGCCTGCAACACCAACACGCTCTCGGGCGCGATCCTGGTCGGTTCCTACATTCCGCCGGCCGGCACCACGGCCATCACGGGTGCCGAAATCGTCGTCGACTTCCAGTCGGCCTCGGCGGTCCTCCCGGCGTGGTGGCAGTTCAAGAACACCGGCACGTGCCGCATCACGGCGTTCTCGCCGAGCGCGGATTTCACGGGCGGACCCGCGGGCTGCAATGACTACTGGGCCGGCCAGGCGTTCGGCGGCTTCACCCAGTTCGACCCGAACGTGGTCGTCGGGCAGACGAACCGCGCTCGCGTGAAGGTCCTCTACGCCGTGGCTCCGGCCGGTGCCGGTCCCGTCGACGAGACGCTCGAGTACGGTGCGTTCAAGATCAGCTTCAACGGCACCAAGACGGTCGGCACGGGTGCCTGCGCCGGCTGCCTGGATCCTGTCTGCCTCGTGCTCAACGAGATCCAGCTGACGCAGCCGGCCGGTGTGGGCAACTACCGCATCCAGAACCCGGCCGAGCGCAACTACGCAACGTGGCAGGGTGGCGCAATCGGTCTGGGCGGCTGCCCGGCCGTCGTTCCCTCGCAGAACCGCACGTGGGGCGCGGTGAAGTCGCTGTATCGGTAGTCCGAACCGCAAAGATGTGGTCCGAGGCGGTCTCCTTCGGGGGGCCGCCTCGGCTCGTTTTGGCAGCAGTCGCGCCTGCTCCAATCGGGGAGAAGGCAGAGGCGTCCGCGCGCGATCGCTCGTGAAGCCCTACCAACTGCCCGCCGATAAAGGCAAAGCGTGCCCCATCCCTGAGGAACTTTTTGCTTGCGCTGCACGCCCCCGCGAGTACCCTATGGCCGACTTCTTGAGACCAGCCATGGGTGGGGTGGTGCGTTGCCTCGCAAGACCGCGTGCGTAGAGCGGGCCAACTCCATGTCGAGGTCTCTCGGCCGGAATTCTCAGACCTAAGGAAAGGGAGGTTCTTTGTGATGAGCAAATGGCTTCGACTGATGAGTGTGGTGGCTGGACTGACGATGGCGGCTTCGGCGGCTTCCGCCGCGGGTGTGAACTTCACCTGGAACGAGTGCGCGTCGAGCGGCGGTGTCCAGAACCGGACCTTCGCCTGCAACAGCAACACGGGATCCAATACGCTCTTCGGGTCGTTCGTTCCCCCTGCCGGGGTGACCGCTGCAGTGGGTATCGAAGTGGTTGTGGACCTGCTGACCGAGGGTCCGGCGTATTCGGACTGGTGGGCATTCAAGAACACCGGCACGTGCCATCAGAACCAGCTGTCGGCCAGTTCCGACTTCACGTCGGCCAGCGGAACCTGCACGGACTTCTTCCAGGGCTTGGCCTTCGGCGGACTCACGAACTTCGAATCCGGTTACTCGGGAACGGCGAACCGTGCGCGCATCAAGGCGCTTTGGGCTGTGGCGCCCGCGAATGCGGCGGCGCTTGATAGCGGAACCGAGTACTACGCGTTCAAGTTCAGCATCTCGAACGCCAAGACCGTCGGTACGGGCGCCTGCACGGGCTGCGCCGACAAGGTCTGCCTCGTGCTCAACATGATTCGGGTCGCCCAGCCGGCTGGTGTGGGCAACTTCGATATTACGGATGAGCTCACGAGCCGCACCGCCACCTGGCAGTCCGAAGTCGCCGGCACGTGCCTCCCGGTTCCCGCGCGCAACCGCACGTGGGGTTCGGTCAAGGCCCTGTACCGCTAGTCTCTCGCTTCACCTGCTTCCAAGACCGGGGCGCCTGCAC
>JADZDL010000391.1 GCA_020851075.1 Planctomycetota bacterium
ATCGTGAAGGGCATCTGCGCCGAAGGTGCCGCCGAGAAGTTCTCGCGCAAGGGTATCGACGAGCTGACCACGTTCGTGAACGGGCTCGGCGCGAAGGGGCTCGCCTGGGCCAAGGTCACCGCGACCGGCCTCGAAGGTTCGATCGCGAAGTTCTACGACGGCGACAAGGGCAAGGAGCTGATCGCGCACATGGGCGGCAAGCCCGGCGACCTGCTGCTGTTCGTCGCCGACCAGAAGAAGGTCGTCTACAAGGCGCTCGGTGACCTGCGCCTCAAGGTCGGCGGCATGCTCGGCCTGCGCGATCCGAAGCAGTTCCGCTGCTGCTGGGTGCTCAACTTCCCGATGTTCGAATGGAACGACGAGAAGGCGCGCTGGCAGTTTGCGCACAACCCGTTCTCCGCGCCCGTGGACTGGAGCATCACGGACTTCAGCCAGGACACCGAGAACATCCGCAGCCGCGCGTATGACTTCGTCATGAACGGCTGGGAGCTCGGCTCCGGCTCGATCCGCATCCATCGCCCGGCTCTGCAGGCCAAGGTGTTTGAGTTCCTCGGCATTCCGAAGGAGACGCAGCGCGCGAACTTCGGCTTCCTGCTCGACGCCTACAAGTATGGTGGCCCGCCGCACGGCGGCATCGCGCTCGGCCTCGACCGCATCGTGACGCTGGCGCTCGGCCGCGAGGGCATTCGCGATGTGATCGCGTTCCCGAAGACGTCGATGGCGTTCGACCTCATGGCGGAGGCGCCAGGTGAGGTGTCGCTCGAGCAGATGGCGGAGTTGTCGATCGCGAGCACGGCGAAGAAGCCGTCGTAGTTCTGCTGCAAGCTTGCGCTACGGCAAGCTTGCACTGCGACAAGCACGCGCCGCCTGCCCGCGCCCTACAGCTGGAACGCGCCGTCGGTCGGCCGGCAGACGCGCCTCAGGTGTAGCGGGCGCCGCAGGCCGCCGGTGCCGTGTTCGCCCGCCGGCCGCGCCTTCGCGAGCCACTGTTCGAACACCTCCATCGACTTCGCGGTATCGGTGTAGACGTCACCATACCGATCGCCGGGCTCGGCCTTGGTCACGACGACCTTCTGGTGCCAGCAATGCATGCCGCTCACGGGGTCGGGCTGGGCCGGGAACGTCATGTTCTGGTGCACACCGCCACTTTCCCACCAGACCTTGTCGCTGTCGGGATCGTTGCTCGCGAACTTGCCGACGGGCTTTACGCGCCGCATCAAGTACGCCGTGTCGGTGACCTTGCGCAGGTCGACATCGTGCAGTTGCCAGTGGTTGCCGGCCACGGCATCGCCCTTCACCGTCCAGCGGCCCATGTGGTGGCTGCACGCGATCACCCCGGGGCGCACACCTTCAGTGACCCACGCGGCATTCACGTAGTAGCCCGTCTGCGAGGCGACGCGCAGCAGATCGCCCATCTCGATGCCAAGCCGCGCCGCATCGGTCGGATGGATCCACACCGGGTTGGTGTTGGACAATTCCGTGAGCCACTTGCTGTTCGCAGAACGCGTATGGATGAGCGTCGGCAGGCGGAACGTGGCGACGAGCACCATTTCGTTCTGGCTGCGGTCGAGCTGCGACTCGTCGATGTGGCTTTTCACGTAGACCGGCGTCGAATACTCGGGCCAGCCCCAGTCGGTCATCGTCTGCGAGAACAGTTCGAGCTTTTTGCTGGGTGTCGGGAAGCCCACGCACGCTTTGCCGCCCGCGTAGACGCCGACCAACTTGCCGTTCTGCGCCACGGTGCCGCGCGCGGCATCGATCTCATACTCGCCGGCCGGCAAGGCCGCTTCGTGGGTCTTGTAGACCTGATCCTGCACGAGGAAGCAGCCGTGCCGACGCATGTAGTCGAGCGGCGTGGTGCCTTCCTTCGCCGCGGCGGCGGGCAGGCCCGGCACCGAGTTCTCGAAGATCCAGCGGTAGTACTCTTCGATCGTGATGCGCTCGCCCTTGCGGTACGGCGACTCGAAGTGCTGGCGGATGCCCAGCGAACCATCGGGATCGACTTCCCACGACAGCGCGATCCAGAACTCGTCTTCTTCCCAGACTTCGCCGGGATTGCACTCGTAGGTCCACGTGACCTGCTTGCCCTGCCGTTCGGCGAGCACGCGATGCACCGGTTGGCGGAACCCGATCCACGTGGCCGCGTGCGTCTCCTGCGACATCAGGTCGTGGCGTTCGGTCGCGTGGCCCATCGGCAAGACGAAGTCGGCCCAGCGCGCGGTCTCGTTCCACGTCGGCGTGAGCGCCGCATGGCAGCCAACGAGCGCCTCATCGGACAGCACATCGATCCACATCGCCCCGTCGGGATTGGTCCAGACGGGGTTGTAGACGCGCGTGAAGTACGTGTCGATGCGGCCGCGCCCGGTCTTCAACAGGTGCGGCAGCAGGTAGCTCAATTCGTGGTGCGACAGCGGCCATTCGCGCGGATAGAGCAGTTCGCTCCACACATCCTGGGGCCGCGGTTTGCTGTGCGGTGAAGGCACGAACTTGTTGGTACCAGCACCCGCGGTGCCGCCGAGCGAACCCACGGCTCCGACCAGCACGCTGACAAACTG
>JADZDL010000392.1 GCA_020851075.1 Planctomycetota bacterium
ATCGTCGCGGCGAGGGTCGTGACCGCGTCTCCCGTCGGCACGCCGAAACAGGTTGGCTCGCCGGTGTGGCACGCGGGCCCTGCCGGTTGCACGCGGGCGAGCACGGTATCGGCATCACAGTCCAAGGAGAGCGAGACCACGCGCAGCACATTGCCACTGGTCGCGCCCTTCTGCCACAACCCGCGCGTTCGCGAGTGAAAGTGCACGAGGCCCGTATCGATCGTCTTCCGCAGCGCTTCCGCATCGGTGTAAGCCACCATGAGGACTGCGCCGGTAGTCGCATCTTGTGCAACAACGGGCACGAGCCCTTTCGTGAAGTCGACCTGCGAAAGGTCCAAGGCAGCGCTTTCTGCAAACGGCCGCACCCGCTCGATCCGGGCGCGCACTTCCTCAGCCAGCACGGCGTTGGTGGCTACCACACTCTTGCCAAATGCCGTGCGGTGCCCGTCCATCGAAGTAAAGACACCCCCAGCCTCTTCGATGATCGGCTGCAACGGGACAGCATCCCAATCCGACAACTCGGTATCGATCATCGCTTCGGCCCGACCTGTCGCGAGCAACAAGTAGCCATAACAATCGCCCCAGGTGCGACTGACCTTGGCAGCATCCATGAGCCTGCGCAACGGCCGCCCGAGGCGCCCCGCATCGGTGGTGAGAAGGGTCGCTTCCGCCAACGAGGCCACCGTCGACACCCACGTGCGCTTGCCGTTGTAGTAACAACCTTGCCCACGTTCGGCGGCAACCAGTTCGTTGAGCGCCGGAACAAACACCGCGCCGGCCAGGACCTGATCACCTTCTACCACGCCGATCATCGTCCCCCACAGGGGCACACCGCGCACGAACGCCTTCGTGCCGTCGATCGGATCGATGTACCACCGCCGCTTCGCCTCGGGCCGCACGGTTCCACCTTCTTCGCCGACGATGCCGTCGTCCGGGAAATGGTGTTCGATCCAAGCGCGCGCCGTCTGTTCGGCCTCGCGATCAGCAATGGTCACCGGACTGCCATCCAGCTTGTGCTCCACCGCGAACTCACCGCGAAAGTACGACAGCGCCTTCGCACCCGCGAGTCGCGCCACGGTCGAAACCGCATCACACCACTTCATCGTTGCACCTCCTGCATTTCTCGCACGCACAGTCCTGCCTGCTGCAAACGTAGTTTGAGAGCTCGCACCGATGTCGTGCCATCGTGCAGCATGCCCGCGACCAGCGCTGCCTCCGCACCGCCAGTCGTGAAGGCTTGAACAAGATGTTCTGGCACCCCGGCACCGCCGGACGCAATGACCGGCACCGACACCGCGTCGGCGATGCGGCGCGTGAGTTCGAGATCGTAGCCACTGCGCTGGCCATCGCGGTCAATGCTGGTGACGAGCAGTTCGCCGGCCCCCGCCGCCACTGCAGCCTGCGCCCACGGCACCGCCGACAACCCAGTTGCGCGGGCGCCCCCCTGCGTAAACACCTGATAGTCGGCACCAACACGCTTGGCATCGATGCTGACCACCACCGCCTGCGCGCCGAACGCGCTGGCGCAGGCAGTAATCAGCGCCGGATCGCGCACTGCCGCGGAGTTGAGCGCGATCTTGTCGGCACCCGCCCGCAAGGCTCTTTGCGCCTCGGCCAATGAGGTTATGCCGCCGCCGAGAGTCAAAGGCACGAACAGCTGCTCCGCGGTGCGGGTCGCGATCTCCCAGATCATCGCCCGTCCTTCGACCGTTGCCGAGATATCGAGGAAGACGAGCTCATCCGCGCCCTCGGCTTCATAGCGGCGCGCCAACTGCACAGGATCCCCGACGTCTCGAAGGCCCTCAAACGACACCCCTTTGACCACGCGCCCGTCTTTCACATCGAGGCACACCAGGACTCGCTTCATGGTCATGGCGACACCTGCCAGGCAACGCTTCCCTTCGTGCTGAACACGACGCCGCCATCGGCCAACGCCTCGCGCAGGGCCAACCCAGTGGCCTTGAACGCCGCTTCGACGATGTGGTGCGGGTCCGTGCCACGCAACTGCCGCAGGTGCAGAGTGCACTCCGCGGTCGTACAGAAGCTGCGGAACCAGTGCGTGTAGCGTCGCCGCGGCAACGTGCCGGCGAAGTAGGGTCGCCCCCCAACATCGATCACGGCCTGCACGAGCGCATCATCCATCGGTACGGTCCGTTCGCCGTAGCGACGCGCCGTCGCGGGCGTGATCTCGCGCACGAGCCGCCCCACAGCGAGCGCCACATCCTCGACGAGATGGTGCGGCAGATCGCCACGCGCTTCGACCGCGAGCGACAGGCCCGCGTAGTTGCCGAAGGTGGTGAGCATGTGGTCGAAGAACGGCATGCCCGTGTCGATGCGCGCCCCAGCCTCGATGGCCGCGCGGACCTTCGTTTCCTTGGTTTCTCGCCAGACAGACTTCATGACGCAAACTCCTTGCTGACTGTGGCCGCATCGAGGCGACCGGTATAGAGAGACATGCCGAGCACGGCCGCCTGACAGCCGGCTTGCTCGAGCGCGCGCAGATCCTCGATCGTCGTGATGCCTCCTGCGGCCGCGATCGGCACTCGCGATCGCGTGGTGAGGCCACGGAACAGCTCCAGATCGGTGCCCTGCTGCAACCCTTCCTTGTGCACCGCCGTGATCAGCACCGCCGCGAGCGGCAGGTCACCAACGCGCTCCAGAAGGGCCTCAATCGCCAATTCCGTGCGCTGGGCCCAACCTCGCGTGACGACCCAGCGCTCCCGCACGTCGGCGGCGAGCACGATTCGCTGCGGAAACCGGGTAGCCATCTGCACGAGCCACGAAGGCTCCTCGACCGCGCGCGTACCGAGCACCACACGGGCAGCACCCAGATCCAACAGATGCGCAATCGCCGCTTCGTCGCGCACACCGCCGCCAACCTGGACCTCTCCCAACCGCACCAATTCGCCGATTTGCGGCCGATTGTGGCCACGGCCGGTGGCCGCATCGAGGTCGACAACATGCAGCTCAGTAAAGCCCGCCGCACGCCATCGCGCCGCTACCGCAATCGCATCAGGCAGACGAATCCGTTCGTCGTCGTAGCGGCCGCCGACGAGTTGCACACACGCCCCCTCGCGAAGGTCGATCGCTGGAATCGCTTTCATTGGACCACCTCCGTCACCAGCTGGGCGAGCAGATCAAGGCCATCGCGCGACGACTTCTCGGGGTGGAACTGCACGCCGCCCACGCGAGCACGACGGACCATCGCCGGGAACTCCTCGTCCTCGTGCCTTGCCGTCGCGCGCACGATTGCGGCATCTAGCGGATGACACACGTACGAGTGGGCAAAGTACATCGCCTGCCCGGTGGGCAACAAACGGCTCCAGCCGATGTGCGGCACACGCCGTCCACGCAGTCGCTCGACGCGACCAGCAAACACGCCAATGCCGCGGTCCTCTGCCGAATCATCTTCGGCGGATCCTTCGAAGAGCAACTGCATACCGAGACAGATGCCGAGCACCGCTTGCCCTTCGTCGATGCGGCCCCGCAACGCTGCTCGCCATGGCGCAAGGCGCGAAGCGGCCAGCCCAAAGGCACCGAC
>JADZDL010000393.1 GCA_020851075.1 Planctomycetota bacterium
CCGACCGCTGCGCGCCCATTCCTGCGAGTGATGCCCCGATGACCGTTCGCACCCCATCCGACCTCATGGGGGTGATCCTCGCCGCTGGCAAGGGCACCCGCATGCGTCCGTTCTCGGAGCACTGGCCCAAGCCCCTGCTGCCCGTGCTCGGCAAGCCACTGATGGCCTACCAGCTCGAGATGATGGCGGCGATGGGGATCACCTCCGTCGTCGTCGTGATCGGCCACCTGGGGCACGAAGTCGTGCGCACGCTCGGCGACGGCAGTGCCTACGGCGTGAAGATCCAGTACGTCGAACAGGAGGAGACGCTCGGCATCGCGCACGCCGTGTCGCGCCTCGAACCCTACGTCGATCGGCCGTTCTTCCTGTTCCTCGGTGACATCTTCTTCGACACCGAGAACCTGCCCTCGATGGTCGATCGGTTCTGCGGCGGCCACGGGCTGGGTGGGCTGCTGGCCTGCAAGCGCGAGCCGGACCTCGAAGCGATCAAACGCAACTTCGTCGTGCTCACCGGACCCGATGGCCTGGTGCAGCGCGTGGTCGAGAAACCGCGGTTCCCGCGCACGGACCTCAAGGGCTGCGGCATCTACCTGTTTGATCTGTCGTTCTTCGACGCCGTGCGGCGCACCCCGCGCACCGCGATGCGCAACGAGTACGAGATCACCGACTCGATCCAGATCTTCCTCGACGACGGTTACAAGGTCGAGGCCGCCGAAGTCGTGAAGGCCGACATGAACGTCAGTTACCCCGCCGACCTGCTGCAGCTCAACCTGCGGTTGCTCGCGCAGAGTGGCCAGCCCAACTTCCTGGCCCAAGGCGTGCAGATCGGCAGCCAGTCGCGGCTCGACCGCTGCGTGGCCATGGCCGGCGCGCAGGTCGGCGCCAACGTGCAACTGACCGAGTGCATGTTGTTTCCGGGCGCGCGCGTGCCGGATGGCAAGGTGCGTGCCCGCACGATCTTCACGCCCGACGCCGAGATCCGCTGCGCGCCGGGCGAAGCCTGACGTAGCATCGCGGCATGCTTGCCGCCGTCGTCACCGCGTTCCTGCATCTGTCCGGATTGGCCCCGCAAGGGCTAGAACTCAAGAATGCGACCGTGCATACGGGCACGGGCGCGCCGTGGTCGGGCTCGCTCGTCGTGAGCGCCGGGCGCATTGATGCGCCGGGCCAGCCTGTACCCGCGGGCACCGAGAGCCTCGACCTGCAGGGGGCGTTCGTGGTCGCCGGATTGCAGGATGCGCACGGTCACTTGGATGGGCTCGGTACGGCGCTCGCCGAGGTCAACCTCACCGGCACGAAGAGCTACGAAGAAGTGATTGCCCGCACCGCTGCGGCGGCGGCGAAGTTGCCGAAGGGCAAGTGGGTGATCGGCCGCGGTTGGGACCAGAACGATTGGGTCGACAAGGTGATGCCGCACCACGTCGACCTGTCCGTGGAGACTCCAGACCACCCGGTCTGGCTCGTGCGCATCGACGGCCACGCCGGCCTCGCCAACCTGCGCGCGCTGCGGCAGACCGGCATCGAGCGGGACACCGAGGACCCGGCGGGTGGTCGCATCCTGCGCGACGAGAACGGGGATGCGACCGGCGTGCTCATCGATAAGGCGATGGGCAGCGTGCCCGTTCCCGAGCCAACCTCGGACCAGATCCGCGAACGTCTGCTGGCCGCGCAGCAGCAGTGCCTGAGCCACGGCCTCACCTGCGTGCACGATGCGGGGGTGTCACGCATCGTGCTCGAGGAGATGCGCGTTTTGCACCTGAGCAAGCAGTGGCACTTGCGCACCTACGTGATGCTCGCGAGCGACGAACGTGAGCTCATCAAGAAGGGGCCGTGGCACAGCAAGGACCACCTCATCACGGTGCGGGCCGTGAAGGGCTACTCCGACGGAGCGCTCGGTTCGCGCGGGGCATCGCTGTTGGAACCCTACGCGGACGATCCAGGCAATCGGGGTCTCGTGGGCATGCCGAAAGGTGCGATCCTCGAACTCGCGCAACGTTGCGCCGACGCCGGCATGCAGCTCTGCGTGCACGCGATCGGCGATGCCGGCAACCGCACCGTGCTCGACGCGTTCGCGGCGGTGAAGGTCGAGGGTGGCCTCGCCGCGCGTCGGTTTCGCATTGAACACGCGCAGGTCATCGGCGAAGGCGACTTCGCGCGCTTCCAGCAGCTCGGGGTGCTCGCGGCGATGCAGCCGACGCACCTGACCTCGGACATGCCGTGGGCAGAATCGCGCCTCGGGCCCGAACGTGTGCTGCGTGCGTACGCGTGGAAGTCGTTCCACAAACTCGGCGTCGTCGTGCCGTTTGGCTCGGACTTCCCGGTCGAATCCGTCGATCCGCGCAAGGGTCTGTTTGCCGCCGTCACCACGCGCGCCGAAAGTGGTGGGCCGGCCGACGGGTTCCGCCCGGACCAGAAACTGAGCCGCGAAGAGGCGATCCGGGGGTTCACGCAGCATGCCGCATACGGCATGTTTGCCGAACAGGACCTCGGCACGATCGAAGCCGGCAAGATTGCCGACCTGACGGTGTTTGACCGCAACCTGCTCACCTGCCCCGAAAACGACCTGCTGCAGGCAAAAGTGTTGCTCACCATCGTCGGTGGACGGGTGGTCTACGACGGCCGCGGCAAGTAGAACGGCGCCCCCGTCATGCTGCCCGCTACCGCCTCGTTGCCCTACGACCAGAAACTCGCCGGCCTGCGCGCGCGCCTGCGCGACCTGCCTGGCGCCATCGTCGCGTTCTCGGGCGGTGTCGATTCGACCGCGTTGTTGCACGCCTGCCAGCAGGAACTCGGGGATCGTTGTGTCGCCGTGACCGCGGATTCGCCGTCGTTGCCGCGCGTCGAACTGCACGATGCCGAGGTGCTCGCACAGGAGATCGGCGCGCGCCACATCGTGTTGCCGACGCACGAACTCGACCAGCCCGACTACCGCAAGAACGCGGGCGATCGCTGCTACTACTGCAAGAAGGAACTGTTCGTGACGGTGGCGCAGCGTCGCGCCGAGATCGCGCCCGCGGACTGGGTCGTGGTCTACGGCGCGATCACCGATGACCTCGGCGACCACCGTCCCGGCCAAACCGCCGCGGCCGAACATGGGGTGCAGGCGCCGCTCCTCGAGGCCGGATTCGGCAAGGACGACGTGCGCCGCTACAGCCGCGAGGTGGGCCTGCGCACGGCCGACAAACCGAGTTTTGCGTGCCTATCGTCGCGTGTGCCGTACGGCACCGCCATCGACGCCAAGGTGCTCGCGCGCATCGAACGCGCCGAAGGGGTGCTGCGCGACCTCGGCTTCCGCCAGTTCCGCGTGCGGCACCACGACCAGCTCGCGCGCGTCGAAGTTGCACCGGACGAACTGCCAGAGGCGTTCGAACAGCGACAAGCCATCGGCGAGGGGCTGCGCCTCGCCGGGTATGTATTCGTAGCCCTGGACGTCTTTGGATATCGCTCCGGCGCCCTGAACCAACTGTTGAAACAGCCATGAAAACCCGTCCGCCACTGCGGTTGCTCTTCGGCCTGCTCGCTTCCGCTGCCGTGCTGCCGGCGCAGATCGATACGATCACGGAGGCGCGCGTGCGGGAGGCCGTCTCGTGGTTGGCCGACGACGCGCGGGCGGGCCGCGATACGCCGAGCCAGGGCCTCGAAGATGCCGCTCAGTGGCTCGCCAAGCGCTTTGAGGCGGCGGGCCTGCAACAGGGCACGAAGGGCTCCTGGTTTCACGAATACACGTTGCCCGGTTTGCGGGTCGACTCGCGCGAGATCGAGCTCAAGCTCGTGCGCAAACACAAGGACAAGGAAACCACGCTCGATCTGCAGCCCGACGTCGACGTGCGGCTGTGGAGCGCCGCGGACACTGCGTCGGGTGAAACCGAGGCGACCACGGTGGCGCAGGCTGACGATCCCGTGTTGCAGCGCTTGCTCGGCGCCGAGTCGGGTCGCCGTCCGATCGTCATCGAAGTGCCGACCGACCACCCGTTCTGGCTCGGTGCCGCGGGGGCCCGCACCATGCTCGGCGGCCGTCGTGCGGCCGCGCGCCCGATCTTCCTCGTGAAGAAGGGCCTGTTCCCCGAGTTGCCCACCGACGGCACCGAAGCCACCTGGACAGCGACATGGAAGGCGCCGGCGCCCGAGAAGGTCGAGATCCCGCTCAAGAACGTGGTCGGGATGATCCCTGGTACAACGAAGCGCGACGAATACGTGATCGTGAGTGCGCACTACGACCACATCGGTACCGGCAGTCCTGCCGAGGGTGATTCGATCAACAACGGCGCCGACGACGACGCGAGTGGCACGACGGCCGTGCTGTTGCTCGCGGAAGCGCTCGCGCGCGAGAAACCGCCGGCGCGCAACATCCTGTTCGTGTGCTTCTCGGGCGAGGAGAAGGGGCTGCGCGGCTCGGCGGCATTTGCCGAACATCCGCCGGTGCCGCGCGAGCAGATCGTCGCCAACATCAATATCGAGATGATCGGTCGCCCCGAAGAAGGCAAGCAGGGCATGGCCTGGATCACGGGCGCGGACCTCAGTGACTTTGCGGCCATCGCCGGCGATGCGCTGCAGCTCCAGGGCGTGGCGCTGACCGAGTTCCGCATGGCTGGGCAGTTGTTTGCGCAGAGCGACAACTACTCGTTTGCCAAATACGGCATCGTCGCGCATTCGTTGAGTGCTGGTTCGTTGCACAAGGACTACCACCGGCCGAGTGACGAGGTCGCCAAGCTCGATATCCCGCACATGACGAAGATCACGCGAGGCCTGTTCGAGGTCGTGCGCGCCTTTGCCGACCGCGAGCCGAAACCCGTGTGGTCCGAAGCCGGCAAGAAGCGGATCGAGCGTCTTCGCAAGTAGCCTCGCCAGGGTTGGGCGGGCTTGCGAGTTGGCGAGTTGGTCTGCTTTGCGAGTGGGTCCGGGTCCGCGAGCCGGCGCGCTTCAGTGCGACTCGCGGCGCATCGGCTGCGGGCCTTCGTCCTCGATCGAGTGCAGGCTGCCCACCGGCAACGCCGTGGTCGCGCGCAGGATGCGGGCGATGTAGCGCGGGCCGCGTTGTCCGTCGAACGGGCGCCGGCCGCAGTAGTGGTGGAACAGCAGGCTCGCCGGCACGTGGTCGGTGATATCGATCTCGTGCACCTGGACGAGCCGCGGGTCCTCGGCAAACCACGGCACCTCGATGCCGTCGATGCTGCCGACGACGACGAGGTCGCCTTCGTCGAGCGCCGTGCGGCCTTTCAGGAACGGTTTGAGGCCAGCGCGCGGGGCGCAGAACTCAAAAGCCCAGCCGCCCGTAAAGTAGACCTTGGCTTTCGGAGCCGTGCTACGCGCGTAGGCGACGGCCTGTTCGGCGGCTTGTTCGGCGGCGCGGCCTTCGACGAAGTCGACGGCCTGATAGCCGATGCCGAGCAGGACGCTGAGGATGGTGACGTTCCGCACAAACCTGCCACTGTCGCGGCGGTGTGCCAGCAGCCATCCCGCGGCAAAGGCCATCGCCAGCAGGATCGTGAGGACGCGGCGCGCCGCGGGGAACGGTGAGATCACGAGCGAGGCCGCGATCTCACTGCAGAACCACGCGCAGAGCAGCCACCGGGTTGGTCGGTGTCCGCTGGCGGGTGGCAGTCGCAGGCGCCCCAGCTCTGGCAGCAGCAATCGCCCAAAGAGGGCGAAGGTGGTAACCCACGTACACAGGGACATCACGAGGTAGGCGAGGGCGTCCGGCGCGAACAGCCGTGAGGAACTCGCGGTGGGCGGGAACGCCATGATGACGACGTGGCCGGTGAGGTAGAGGCCGGCGGCTGCCCCGATCAGCCAGCGCGGCGAGCGCAAGGCGCGAAGGGCCAGCAGGGTGGTCGGCATGCCGAGTACTCCGACCTGCAGGAACATGCCGATCAGGACATGCGGCCAGTCGCGCGGCGTTGCCTGGGAGAGGCGGTTCAGGAAGTAGGAGCCGCCGCCGTGCGACAGGCTCAGCAACCCTTCGATGCCGAGCGCGACCACGGCGGCAAGCAGGAGGCTCAGGGCCAGTTCTCGTGGCCGGCGCCGCAGCACACCGAGCAGCACGAAGGGGCCGAGGAACGCAAACGCCGAGTACTTCGTCTGGAACGCGAGCCCAAGCAGCACGCCGCTGCCGATCGCCGCGCCAAGGCTGCTCCGTTCCACGGCGCGATGGAATACGAGCAGGGCCGCCAGCCCCACGGCCAGCATGGGCACCTCGAGCATGTTGTTGAGCCCGGGCAGCACGGCTGGCCCCAGCGCGAAGAGCCACATGAGGGCGGTGGCGTGGCGGCCTGTATACCGGCGCAGCAGGGCGAGCAGGCTCGCGCAGAAGAGCCAGGTCACCGGCAGCAGGCAGAAGCGCTGTGCGACAACCGAGTCGGGAAACCACGCGATGGCCGGCGCCCAGCAGTAGGCGTAGACTGGCGGCACCATGACGTTCCAGGCTTCGATCGGGCGCTGGTGCCACTCGATCTCGAACTCGTATGGGTGCAGCGGGTCTTCGGCGAAGTGGCGCGCGTAGTAGTAGTGCGCCACGTCGTCGACGGTGGGCGGTTCGAACGCGTTCAGCAAGGTCATGGCCAGCGCTGCGAGCAGGGCGGCCAGCACGATGTGCAGGTTGGCGTTCTTCTTCTGCTGGGTCGCGAACACGGGTAAGCGAGGCTATCGGCCGGGCCCTGGTCACGGCCAGAGTGCGTTCGGAAACCCCGGTAGCTCCGCCGTTTCCGACCTGCCTCTCGCCTTGCGGGCAGGCGGCGAAGTCCGCCCCGCCCCGGCGCGCCTACGGCGGGGACCTCAGTTCCAGCGCACCGGGTGCGGCTTGATCTCGAGAGGCGGAAGGTGCACGTCCTGGTTCGTGCGCTCGGGCACGGGCGGGTTCAGCGGCTCTTCCTCTTCCTCGAGCTGCGAGGTGCAGCGGATGCGCCAGGTCCAGCCCGGTTCGAGGTGGGCGCCAAAGGTCTGGGTGCGCAGTTCGTCCGAGAAGAAACTGCCGCGCGCGATCGGGACCGGCACCGGCACGATGCAGCAGCTGGCCTGGCTGGCAATCAGGCGGCCCTTGTTGTCGAGCACGTCGAGCGAGACCCAGGACTGCACGACGGGCTTGTCGGTTCGGTTCTGGTAGTGGAAGCGGCAGCGCACGTATTCGTTGCCCGGGAAACCGTCGAGCGTGACGTCACGCACGGTGACGCGGCCGTGGCCCGGGAAGTCGAACACCTGCGGCACGGTGTTCTGTTCGCGGAACACCTGTTGGAGCAGCTGGAAGTCGCGCAGCTCCGCCTCGAGGTTGTGGCCGGGACGTTCGACGGCCACGGGAGTTGCGCAGGCGCTGGCCAGCAGAAGGGCCAGCTGGAGGGGGAGTGCTGCTACGGTATGCCGGTGCTTCATGGTCGTTGGCGTGGGCAAAGGGCGTTCCGTCCGACGGCGCTGCGGCGGTTTCCTTGCAATTCGCCGCAATCGTCCCATGCCTGCGGCCGCGCGGCCAGTCCCTGAACCACTCCTCCGAGCCCTGCTTTGGCCGCCGCGGGCAAGGGTCCTTCTGGACTTCCCTTGACCGCAGGGCTTCCTGCCAACATCCTGCGGCCCATGTTCGACTCGCTGGCGAATGCTCTCGGCAAGGCCTACCACGCCATCGTGGGCCAGAAGGTGCTCACGGAGGCCAACGTCGATGACGGGATCCGCGCCGTGCGCCAGGCCCTGCTCGAAGCCGACGTGAACTTCCAGGTGGCCAAGGAGTTTGTGGCCGACGTGCGCCAGCGGGTGCTGGGGCAGAAGGTCATCAGCTCGGTCGAGCCTGGCCAGCAGTTCGTGAAGTGCTTCCACGACTCGCTGACCGACTTGCTGGGTGGGCAGGCCACGGGGCTGCCCATCGCCAGCAACGGCCCGCTGATCCTCATGATGTGCGGTCTGCAGGGCAGCGGCAAGACGACCACCTGCGCCAAGCTCGCGCTCTGGTTGCGCAAGAACAAGAAGAAGAACCCACGGCTCGTGGCCGCGGACTTGCAGCGCCCGGCCGCTGTCGAGCAATTGCAGAGCCTCGGCAAGCAACTCGGCATCGCCGTGCACGCGGAGCCGACCACAGCCCGGCCGCCCGAAGTCTGTCGCCGCGGCGTTGAGTTCGCGAAGGCGCACGGCCACGACGTCGTCATTCTCGATACCGCCGGCCGCCTGCACATCGACGAGCTGTTGATGCGCGAGCTGCAGGAGGTGCACGACAAGTGCAAGCCGCACGGTGTGCTGCTCGTCTGCGACGCGATGCTCGGTCAGGACGCCGTCAATTCGGCGAAGGAGTTCCACGCACGCCTGCCGCTGCACGGGCTCATCCTCACCAAGGTCGACGGTGACTCGCGCGGCGGTGCGGCGTTGTCGATCGTCAAGGTCACCGGCCGGCCGATCCTGTTCGCGGGCGTCGGCGAGAAGCCGGACGATCTCGAGGAATTCGATCCGTCGCGCATGGCCGGGCGCATCCTCGGCATGGGGGACGTCATCGGCCTCGTCGAGAAGGCGCAGAGCGTCATCGACGAGAAAGAAGCCGAACAGGCCGCGCGCAAGATGCAGAAGGGGCAGTTCAACTTCGAGGATTTCCTCGGCCAGTTGAACATGATCCGCAAGCTCGGCCCGCTGAAGAAGGTGCTCGGCATGCTGCCGGGCGTCGGCTCGATGCTGAAGGATGTCGATCTCGACGACAAGCACTTCAAGCGCCTCGAAGCGATCATTCAATCGATGACGGTCCGGGAGCGGCAGCGGCCCGAGGTCATCGACCTGCCGCGCCGCCGCCGCATCGCCCAGGGCTCTGGCAACCCGCTGGACGCCGTAAACGGCCTGATCAAGCAGTTCAAGACCATGCAGGACATGATGAAGCGCATGGGCAAGGGCGGCGGCCTGCCGCCTGGCCTCGACGGGCTGCTTGGCGGGGGGGGCGGAGCGGGGCCAAAGCGCGGTGGCGGCGGCTTTCCGGGCGGTTTCCCCGGTGGATTTCCAGGTGGTGGGCGCGGCTTCCCCGGGGGCCGCCGTCGCTAACCCGTTCGCGGAGTGGAAAAAGGGCTGGCAACTGAGGCCCTCTTCTGCTTTGCTTCTCGCCCCTTTCGCGGCTCCCCGACGCACGGAGACAGTTTCCCTTGGCAGTCACGCTTCGCCTGAAACGATTTGGACGCCTCAATCACCCGACCTACCGGGTGGTGGCCACCGATCCGCGCTTCCCGCGCGACGGTCGCATCATCGAGGCTCTCGGCTACTACCTGCCTTTGATGCCGCGGGCGCAAGAGCAGCTCAAGCTCAACACCGAACGCATCCAATACTGGTTGTCGGTCGGTGCGCGCCCCTCGGACACCGTGGCTACGATGATCGAAAAGTCCGGTCTCGTGGTGCCCGTGCCGAAGAAGCACGAGCGCAGCAAGAGCAAGGGCAAGCCCAAGGCTTTTGTGCCACCGAAGAAGCGCGTGGTCAAGTCGAAGGTTCAGCGCCTCGCCGAGAAGGCTGCGCGCGCCGAAGCGGCAAAGAACAAGAAGAAGTAGGCCAGTGGCAGGCGCGCCTCACGGCGGGTGGACTTCCGGCAGCAAGCTGCCTGTGGTTCGGCCTGCACAGGGTATGCCTGCTGCGTTCCAGGTCCGTACGGATCCGGAGCGTCGTGTTTGGCAGCAAAGTCTCAGTCGGCGCTTGCTGACTGCCTGCACTGCCTGTGGTCGTCGCGGTTCCGCTTCGGTTCTGCTAGACGCTGTGCGCGGCGCGCGAGGTCGTGCCGCTTCGTTCGGAGATACTCCGCCGGCGTGGATCGGTGGATTCGAGTGAGGTCGCCCGTGCCGTCGAAGAAGAAGACAAACCCAGCGGATCAGGTTGTGTCGCCCCCCGACCCGCGCGAAGCCATCGCGCCGACGGCGGCCAATCTACGGGCTACCCTGGCGGAGCTTGAGAAGGTACTGGCCGATGTGCCACTACCGCCTCCGCCACCGCCGCCACCACCGCCGCCGCCGCCACCTCCGGTGCCGGTCGTCGTCAAGGTGCCGTTGGCCGATGATGAGGACGACGCCGAGGCGCCGAGCAAACCCGTGGTTTCCGCCCCCGCGGCCGCCCCGGCTCCCAAGCCGCCTGAGATCGTTTGGCCGCCGCCGCTCGACCTCGTCGAGGCGATGCTGCACATCTACTTCGCCGATGGCCTGCCTTGTGGTTATGGCCAGGAAGCGCGTCGTCGCATCCAGGACAACTTCGTCGATCGCAACGAGTTCCGCGTCACGGAAGCGTTCGAGGTCGAGGACATGCTGCGCGACCTGCCGATTCCCAACCTCTTCGATCGCTGTCTGGCGGTCAGGGATTCGATCGCGCAGGTCTACAACGACCAGAACGGCGTCAACCTCGGCTTCCTGCGCGAGGCCGGCATCAGCGACCGCAACACCTTCTTCCAGCGCGTGCCGGCCCTGCAGCCGCACGTGGTGACGTTCCTGACCAACATCCTCACGTTGGAGGAGTTGTGCTTCAGCGACAAGTCGACGCTGCGTGCCCAGCAGCGCCTGGGCCTCGATCCGAAGGACTCGGCCGTCAACGACTTCCTGAACGCGCTGCGCGCGCTCGTGAAGCCCTACGGGCAGTTGCCGCTGTCGGTCGGTCCGCACCTGTCGTCGCACAAGCCAAACCTGCAGCACACGCTGTCGCCGGCGTGCGTGTTGGTCCGCCTCGCACCCGCTGGCAAGAAGCGCAGCTAGGCAGCCAAGCGCCGCGCGCTGTCTCCGCTCCGGCTGCGAAGCGGAGTCCTCGGACGGTTGACGGTTGGGCCGTTGCGACGGTTGGGTTGGGGTGACACGATGTGCGCTGTGCTGGACCTCTTCCTGGCTTCCACTTCGCCGCGTCGCCGCGAACTGCTGACGTCCGCAGGTATCCGGTTTCAGCTCTGTGAGCCGGGTCCCGAATACGCCGCCCCCGGCATGGACCACTACCAGAGTGAAGCAGGCGTCCCCATGGCGCTCGCGCTCGAACGGGCCCGGCGCAAGGCGCACGGGGCTCGTGCGCCGCTGGCCGGCATTCCCGTGCTCGGCGTCGACACCGTGGTGGATGTGGACGGCGAGGAACTTGGCAAACCACTCGATCGCGCCGAAGCCGAGCGCATGCAGCGGCGGTTGTCGGGCCGTCGGCACGAAGTGCACACTGCCCACGTGCTCGTGGCAACCGACGGCAGTAGTTGCGAAGAGGTGACCTCCTCGACGGTGCTTTGCCGGACCCCCGCCGAGGCCGAGCTGCAGGCCTACCTGGACAGCGACGAATGGCGCGGCAAAGCCGGCGCCTATGGGATCCAGGACCAGGGGCAGGCGTTCCTGCGTGTCGAGAGTGGGGCGATGGACACCGTCATCGGCTTGCACGTGGCCGCGGTGCGCCGGTTGCTTGCCGCGCTGAGGGCCAAGGCTTGAGCCTCTGGCCGCGCTCGCTGGTCTGGCGGCTCGGCGGTGCGTTGCTCGTCGCCATCGCCGGCGTCGCCGCGTTGAACCATGCGGTGCAGGCGGAGGCCTCCGCCGGTAAGCCCCGAGCGCGTCTGCAGGATCCCGTGGCCGCTGCTCCCGTCGAGGAGTTCCGCGTGCCGCGGCTTGCCGTGCCGTTTGTGGGGGGGCCGATCCTGCTGGCGCTGCGGCCGGGTTCGCTGGAACCGACGGTGGCTCCCGTGGTGCAGGTACTGGGGGATGGTGGGGTGGCATTGCGGCGGCCGATGCCGCGGGCCGAAGGTCCCCGGCCGCTCGATCGGTCGTTGGAGCGGGGCGCTGCCATCGTGCTGCCGGGTCCGGTGTTTGCCGACTACGATGCGCGGGCGCGCGCGTCCTTTCTCGAGCTGGTCGGCCAGCTGGTGGCGGAGCGTCCGGTGCCACCGAGC
>JADZDL010000394.1 GCA_020851075.1 Planctomycetota bacterium
TCGCAATTGCCGTTGGCGGGGCACGTGAGGCAATCGAGCGGATGGTCGCTGATGTAGAGCTCCATCGTCGACCGGCGCAGATCGGCGAGTTTCCTGGTCTGCGTCTTCACCTTCATGCCGGGTTCGCACGGTGTCGTGCACGACGCGGGATAACCGCGGCGGCCTTCGACTTCGACGAGGCACAAACGGCACGAACCGAACGCTTCGAGGCTGTCGGTAGCGCAGAGTTTGGGCACCTTCACGCCGGCATCGACCGCCGCGCGCATCACCGAAGTGCCCGCGGGCACGGTCACCTGCTTGCCATCGATCTGCAGCGTCACCAGTTCGGTGGACGTGCTCGCCGGCGTGCCATGATCACAGACCTTGTTGGAGTACATGAGGATCAGCTCCGCGCGAAGTCTTCAGGAAAGTGGTTCAAAGCGCTCAATACAGGCATCGGCGTGAGCCCACCCATCGCGCACAACGAAGCGTTGGCCATCGTGTCGCACAGATCCCGCAGCAACACTACCTGCTGGTCACGCTGCGTGCCGGCCGTGATCTTGTCGATCACTTCGACACCGCGCGTGCTGCCGATGCGACACGGCGTGCACTTGCCGCACGACTCGATGGCACAGAACTCCATCGCGTAACGCGCCATGCGACTCATATCGACCGTGTCGTCGAACACGACAAGACCACCGTGGCCGATCATGCCGCCAGCCGCCGCGAACGCTTCGTAGTCGAGAGGCACGTCGAACCTGCTCGCCGGCAGGTAGGCACCGAGCGGGCCCCCCACCTGCACGGCGCGGATCGGCCGCCCCGAGGCCGTGCCACCACCAAAGTCGTAGAGCAGTTCGCGCAGCGTGAGGCCAAACGGCACTTCGACGAGGCCACCGTGTTTGACGTTGCCCGCGAGCTGGAACGGCAGCGTACCCTTGCTGCGGCCAACACCGTGCGCGGCATACGCGGCACCACCGTGCTGCAGGATCCACGGCACCGACGCGAGCGTCATCACGTTGTTGATGACCGTCGGCTTGCCCCAAAGGCCTGAGATGGCCGGCAATGGCGGTTTTGGCCGCACCATGCCGCGTTTGCCTTCGAGACTCTCGAGCATCGCGGTCTCTTCGCCGCAGAGGTAGGCGCCAGCGCCGATGCGCAGATGCACTGCAAACTTCCTACCGCTGCCGAGCACCGAATCGCCGATCCAACCGGCGGCGCGCGCCCGCGCGATCGCTGCGGTCAACACCACGCGCGCGTCCGGATACTCCGAACGCAGGTAGATGTAGCCTTCGGTAGCGCCCACAGCGAGGCCCGCGATCACCATGCCTTCGAGCAGCATGTAGGGGTCCCCTTCCATGACCATACGGTCGCTGAACGTGCCCGAGTCGCCTTCGTCGGCATTGCACGCGATGTACTTCTGTTCGGCAGGTGCACCGAGCACCGTGCGCCACTTGATGCCGGCCGGGAAGCCGGCGCCGCCGCGGCCGCGCAGGCCCGACAACACGACCTCTTCGACGATCGCCGCGGGCTGCATCGCGAGCGCCTTCTTCAGGCCAACGAGGCCACCGTTCGCTTCGTTGTCCGCAGTGCTCAGCGGGTCCGTCACGCCAACGCGCGCGAACGTGAGCCGCGTCTGCTTCTGCCAATACGGAATCGACTCGACGGGGCCGTGCCGCAGCGCGTGTGCGCCGCCTTGCAGGAACCCCGCGGCGAACAGTCCTTCGACGTCCTGCTCGGTGACCGGGCCATACGCGATGCGGCCCTGCGCGGTCTCTACCTCGACGAGCGGTTCGAGCCACAGCATGCCGCGCGAACCATTGCGCACGATCTGGACCTGGACCTTGGTCTCCGCGGCGATGCGCGCGATCGCCTCGGCGACTGCGTTGGCGCCGACCGACAACGCCGCACTGTCGCGCGGCACGTAGACGACGGTCACGAGCAACCTCCCTGCTTGCCGCAGCCACAGCCAGAACGAGGCGGCGACTTCACGCCGACCCCATCGAGCAACGCGTCGAGACGGCGCTCATTCACGCGGCCGTGCAGTTCGCCATCGAGCAGCAAGGACGGCGACAACGCGCAGTTGCCAAGGCAGTAGACGGGCTCCAGCGTGAGGCGCCCATCGGCACTCGTCTCATGGATCCCGATGCCGAACCGCTCGCGCAGGTGCGCTTCCAGCCGTTCGCTGCCCATCGCCTGGCACGCTTCGGCGCGGCACAGCTTGAGCACGTGGTGGCCGGGCGGGGCGCTGCGGAAGTCGTGGTAGAACGTGATCACCCCGTGCACTTCGGCCTGCGACAGGTTGAGGCCCTGCGCCAACAAGTCGGTCGCCGCGGGCGGCACGAAACCAAGCTGGTCCTGGATCTCGTGCAGGATCGGCAGCAGCGCGCCGGGAAGGTCGCGGAGGCGCGCGATCGCGCGATCCACGATCTCCCGTTGGGCGGGCGCCATCGGGGCGGAACTGGCGGCGCTGCCGTGGGCAGCTCCATTCGAGGCACTGGATTGCATTGCGCGGATCGGCGACCGGGGTTGGCCGGTCGATCGTTGTATCAGAAATCGGGCCTGGTTCCGCATGCCTCGGAAGCCCGAAAACGCGCGATGGGCAGGTTCCAGGCCGGCCCGTCATCTACCGCGGCAATGGGGCGATCAGAACACGATCGGCGCCACCGAGCTCGACAGCCACGGCTGGCCGGTCGGGGGCAATACGAGGTTCTGCATGTGCAGTTGCAGCCCGGCGAACGCGGGGTTGTTTGGGATCGGGAAGACCATGTCGAGGATGCCGTCCCCATCCACCGCCTGCGGCCAGAACAGGGTCGTCGTGCTGGCCGGATCCACAAAGACGATGCCATCGACCGTGGGCCGCACATCGAGGTATCCACCACCAAACGCGACGAGGAACAGGAGGAAGCTGTTCGGCGGGGCGACCTGGTGCATCCGCATCGTATTGCCGAGGTTCACCGCCTGCGTGAACTCCGGATAGCGCCCCGTGTAGCTGAACGAGCCCTGCACACAATAGACGCTGAGTTCGTTGCCGTGCCGGACGGTGCCGATCGAGCTCGCGGTGTCAAACGAGGAAGGCGCGGTGGTCAGCGGCTGCGCAAACCACTCGCTCGTCGGCTGGCCAAAACCAAATGCCGTGCTGCCATCGTGCGCCATGATCGTGTGGCGCGAGATGCGCACCGTGAGCGGCGCCTGGCCCGTGACCGTCGCCCAACGTGACAGGCGCGAGTCAAACACGTGCAGCGTCTCCCCCACACCATCGACGGCGGCAAACGTCGCTCCGCTGGTCGGCGCCTGGAACTGGCCGGGCAGACCACTGGCCTGGAACACCCACTGGCCACGGCGCGCGGAGAGTGCCCAATAGCCACTCGCATCGCCGAGCACCACGGAGCTGCGGACCAGGGAGACGCTGTTTGGCAGCGTGATCGGGGCCGGCGTCCACGTGTTCAAGATCGGGCTGTAGGCATACGAGTTGGCGCCATCGGTCGCGTAAGCGATCTCGTCGCTGGTCGAGAACAGGAAGTTGCCGGGCAACGTGGCCCCGAAGGCGCCCGTGATGCCGGAGAACGGCGTCACCTGGGTTCCTTCATCAAGCAGCGCCAGATGGTAGTCAAAGACGATGCCAGGCCCACTTACCTGCCGCGCCACGAACTGGCCGCGGCCCGAGCCGTAGAGCACCGTGTCGGTGCCGTCCAAAAACGCCGCTACGCCTTCCGCGCCCGTGACGCCGCTGATCGGCTGGTTCGCCGTGTAGCTCGCCATCGTGCCCGTGAGGCCCGAATAGGCCCAGATCTGGTTGCCGGCCCACATCATCGCGTACTCGTTCTGCTGGTACGCACCCGTCGAACCGGGCACACTCTGCACCGCCCACGTGTTCTGCTGCGCCGAGAAGCCGCGCAGGATGTCCGGGCTGTTGGCGGTGCCGACTTCCCCTTCGCCAAGCACGCTGAGCAGCGCGGAGGCGTCGGCGGCCACTGGCACGAACGTGCCGTGGTGCGCACTCACGCCGTAGACGGTGTTGCCGTCCTGCACCAGGCCGGTGAGCCGGTTGGCAAGCAGGAGCGGATTCGGCTGCGACAACGTGACCGTTTCCCATTGGCCATGGAACGCACCAAAGGCCCACGCCTGGGTCCCTTCGGCGACGAGCGTCACCCACGACGAACTGGCCGAGCCACTGACGATGGCCGGCGAGCCACTGGTCGTGATCGTCGAGACCGTGCCGGTATGCGAGGAGAACCCGTGGATGAGGTTGCCATCGCGCACGATGCAGTAGTCGTTGGCCTGGAAAATCGGCGCGGGTGCAGCCACCGGGATCACGGTCCATTCCTTCGTGACGCCCGAATAGAGATAGACCGAATTGGTGGTGAGGAAGGTCGTCGTCGTGCCGATCGAGTTGGGCGCCGTCGTGGCATTTGCCGGCATCGTGATGGTCGTCCAGTTGCTTGGACGCTGGGCGGGCAAGAGGGCGCTGGCAGCAGCGAGCACGGAGAGGGTCAGTTGGTTGCGAAACATGGCACTCGGGGTCAGAGGAAACCGGAACGTCGCCCAATGGGCGACGCACCAACGCCTCGTCGCCCCAGCGGTTCAACACGTTTCCCGGCCAACAGCACTTCGGCTGGAAAGCCCCCTACAGCCCCAACACTGGCCGTTTAGCGGCAACGCTCCAGCGCGAGCAGTGCATAGCAGGTGCACAACATCGGCGAGCTCTCCATCCACCGCCCGTTCTGCTCATTCAACCACGTGCCGTCCTCGCGCTGCATGCGCTCCAGATGCACCCGCAGCGCCTCGCGCCAGGGAATGCTCACGACCTGATCACCATGGTGCGCCTTCACCGCGTCGATGCCGCATGTGTCGAGCGCCTGCGCCATGAGCAGGTAGTAGTAGAACAGACCTTGGTATTGGGCCTTTGGACCGGCTTCGGGCTCGACACCCGGGTTTACGGCGAGCTCCCAGTGCTCCTGGATCCACCCCACCGCCGCGCGCACCCGCTGGTCGGTCGCCGGCAAGCCCGCGAGCGCATACGCCTTCAACAGCGCGTAGGTCATCGAACCATAACTGCGCGGGATCGACTTGCCGTCCGGGCGCACGATATAGCCCGCGGACGAGTTGCCCGGATAGTACGCAGCGCCACCATCGTCGCCCGACACCGCGTCAAGGATCACGCCGGGGCGCTCGGGGTCCGGCACCTTGCCGGCAAAGTCATTCGTCGCACTGAGGTTCTGCGTGCGCTGCAAGAACACGAGCGCCTTGGCAAACGCTTCGTCCGTGGTCTGTAGCCCGGTCTGGCGCAGTGCCTGCAGCGAGAAGTGCAGGTTGCTGATATCGCCGCGCTGCGAGCCGCCGTAGCCGATCGAACCGTAGTCGCGATCGCTGCGGCTGTAGCCGTTGGCCTCGACATTCTGGAACGCGAGCAACGCGCGCTGGGCCTTCGCGAGTGCGGGTGCGGCCGCTGGAAGCTTGCTCCGATCGAGCGCCCCGACGGCGACGCAGGTCGTGTAGTTCTGCAGGGTGTCACCCCACGTGCCGTCTTCGTTCTGACTCTTCAGCAACCACTGCAGACCTTGGTCGATCGCCGCCTGTTCTGGCGCCGAACGTTTCGCCTTCGGCTTGCTCTGCAGCGCCATGAGGCCAAACCCCGACAGCGGCAGACTCGGTTTGCCGCCGGCCGAGAAGACACCGTCCTGCTGCTGGCTCATGAGCCAGTCGAGACCATGCTGCTGGCTAGTCGAGAACACGGCGGCGGCCTGCGCCGCAGGTTCGGGCGGACGCCCGGCAACCTGGCACACGGCGAGGTCGAGCAGCGCCTCGGCGACTTCGCCGCGCGAATGCGAAGCCTGGTTCGCCAACCATTCCTTGCCGAGCTTCTGGGACGCGAGCCCTGGCGACGAGCCGCCATCCCACGCCGCCTGCGCAACCTTGGTCAAGGCCGCAAACGGATCGCCATCGCCGTGGTGCGCAACGAGCCAGCTGCGCCCCTTCGCGAGCACCTGCTGCTGCCCATCCGGGTCGATGCGCGACAACGCCGCCACGGCCCAGGCGGTCGCCGCGGCGTCACCAAAACTGCCATCCGCCCCCTGCTGCTTCGCCACGTACTCCACCGACGGCCGCACGACGGGCCCATCGCTGATGTGGTAGCGGCGATGGCACTCGGCCATCGCGCAGAGGATCTTGCTGGTCGCCGGCACCGAATCACCGCCGATCGCCGGCAAGCTGTCGGCGCGTTCCGTGCGCCGCAGAGCGGCCACCAGGGCATCGATATCGCTGCGATACGGGTTAGAAGGGCGGGGAGTCGGGGCCTGCGCGATCGATACGCCGAGCAGGAACAGGACGGACAGGCAAGAGGGCTGGATCATCTAGGGAGCGAGGGGATGGGCCACCGTAAGCCTGCGCGGCGCTGCGGGGCAGCGCACGAACGCGCGGTTCTACGTCCGGTTCAACCCGGCACCAAAGGTCCGGCGCAAACACGGTTCCGGGTCGGGCCTGTCCCCGCGCCGACTCGGAGCCACAATGCGACTGTCGCCCACCTCGCCCACCTCGCCCACAAGGCCCGCCCACCGCCCGCCCCCAGCATCCATGCGCCCACTGCTCCTACTCAGCTGCCTTCTGCTCCCCGCCCTCACCCTGTCCGCCCAAGGTGACTTCGACCTCGACAAGACGACCTCGGGCACGCTGGGCAGCACCCTGTCGCTGCAGGTCCACAACGCGGCGGCCAACCGTCTGGTGCTCGTGGCCATGAGCTATACCCAGGGGCCGTCGGCAATTGCGCCGTTCGACCCGGCAGACAACCGCTCCTTCGATGTGGGCCTCGAACTCGCGAGCAACTGGTATGTGCTCGGCACCGACGGCGCGGGCGCCCTCACCATCCCCACCACCCTGCCGCTCGCGGTGGCGTTTGCCGGCCAGGCGCTGCACTGGCAATGCGCGACGTTCCCGGGCACCACGACGGTGGTCGACGAGATCAGCAACGCGGTGGTGACGCAGCTCGGCATGCCGGCCGTGAGCACGCCGCTGCCGAACGCGCTGCTGAGCCCACGCGCGGGCGCCACCCTGTGCTGGGATCGCACGCGCAACGCGGGTCACGGCGACTTCCTGCTCGTCAACGGCGCCACCACCGAACGCTTCGCGTTCCGCACGCTCGACTCAGAAGCAGGCCCGGCGATGATCACGCCACGCGCCCTGCACGCCAGTGCGACGCTCAACGACGGCCGCGTGCTGTTCGCCGGCGGCGTTGATGGCACCGGTGCCGTCACGACCGCGTGCGAGATCTACGACCCGGTGGCGGACACGTTCACGGCTGTGGCAAACCTGCTCGGCCCGCGCGCTGGCCACGCCGCCGCGACGCTGCCCGACGGACGCGTCATGGTCGCTGGCGGCACGACCAACTTCACCGACCTCGCCACGGCGATCACGGGAGTGCTCAATTCGGTCGAGATCTACAACCCCGCCACCAACACGTGGGCGGCGGGCCCCGCAATCGGCGGTCGCCGGCTGCTGCCGAGCCTCACCCGGCTCTCGACGGGCCGCATGCTCGTTGCGGGCGGTATCGAGGTCACGCTGCTGTTCGGCATCCCGATCGCAGTGACGTCGACCAACAAGGCCCAGCTCTACAACCCGGCGACCAATTCGTGGTCCAACGCGGCGAACATGCCGGTCGGGCGCGCGTACCACCAGGACAACCAGCTGACGCTCGCCGACGGGCGCGTACTGCTGTCGGGCGGCGTGCTCGTTCCCGACCTCGTCAACGCCGCCAACGCAGCGTCGATCGCCAACGCGGACCTCTACAACCCGACCACCAACGCGTGGACGGCCACGACGATGAGCCGCGCGCGCACGGCCCAGTCGGTCGTGCAACTCGCCAACGGCCTCGTGATCGTCTGCGGCGGCGCCGAAGGCCTGCTGTCCGCGCCGGTGACGATCGATGCGGTCGCGAGCTTGGATCCCATCACGAACGTATGGACCGATCTGGCACCGCTCACCGCAGCTCGCGCCGGCCATACGGCCGCCGTGCTGCCCGACGGCCTGCTCGTGCTGCTCGGCGGCAGCGGAGACACGTCGGGCGAAGCGCTGCACTTCTAGGCGCGCGGGCGTCAGGGCCCGAGGTCCGCGTGGCTACTCGCCTACTCGCGCGCAGCTTCCTTGCTGCCGACGACGGTGAGGTTCATGCCGATCTGGACCGACACCATCTTGCCGTCGACGGTCATCGCCATCTTGCCGTTCAGATACCAACCGAACGAGCCGGTCGAGAACGATTTGACCTCGGCGAGCATCTCCTGACCGTTGATGGCGATCTTGAGTGGTTCAGCCTTGGCGAGAAACTGGGCGAGCGAGAGCGGGCAGTTGGACTTGGCCATGACCGCATGCTCGCCGGGCGGGGGCCCGGATGGAAGGGACAGCCTGGCTGGCACCTTCCACCCACCATCGCGCGGCGCTACTGGCCAATGCTGATTGCGAAACCGTTCGACGCCGAGATCGCGAACGATGCGAGATCGATCGAAATGCCTTGGCTGAAGAAGTTGAGCCCCTGGAAACTCGGGCTCGACGCGATCGGGAACGCCTGCGTCGCGCTGCCACTGAGCGCAAGGCCACTGGCACTGGTCAGATTGTCCGTCAACACCGTGCAGCCGGTTGCAATCGGGGCCAACAGGCCACCATCGAACGGCAGGGTGAACACGCCGGAGTAGGTGCAGCGATTGAAGCCAAACAACAGCGTGTAGAACGA
>JADZDL010000395.1 GCA_020851075.1 Planctomycetota bacterium
CACGCAGAAGGCCCAGGCCGCCAACTATCCGTTCTGCACGATCGACCCCAACGTCGGCGTGGTGACGGTGCCGGACGACCGCCTCTACGTGCTGCAGAAGATCGCCAAGACCGGTGTGGTGATCCCGGCGACGATCGAGTTCGTCGACATCGCCGGCCTGGTGAAGGGCGCCGCCACCGGCGAAGGGCTCGGCAACAAGTTCCTCAGCCACATCCGCGAGGTCGACGCGATCGTGCAGGTCGTGCGCTGCTTCGAGGACGTCGACATCCACCACGTCAGCGGCACCGTCGACCCGGTGCGCGACATCGAGATCATCACCACCGAGCTCGTGCTCGCCGACCTCGAATCGGTGCAGAAGCGCATCGACCGCCAGTCGAAGCAGGCCAAGCGCGGCGACAAGGAGGCGATCGCCGAGATGCCGGTGCTGCAGAAGATCGAGCCCGTGCTCGACAGCGGCAAGCCGGCGCTGCTCGCCGACCTCACCGCCGAGGAGAAGGTGATCGCGCGCAACTTCCAGCTGCTGACCAGCAAGGCGACGATCTTCGCCTGCAACGTCAAGGACCACGAGCTGGCGACCGCCGACCAGAACCCCTACGTGCAGAAGGTGCGCGACTACGCCCAGCATCACCTCGCCTGCGAGGCGGTGGTGATCTCGGCGCAGATCGAGAGCGACCTCGTCGACCTCGAACCGGCCGACGCCAAGGCGTTCCTCAACGAGCTCGGCGTCGCCGAGAGCGGCGTCGGCTCGCTGATCCGCGCCACCTACCACCTGCTCGGCCTGCGCACCTACTTCACCGCCGGCGAGAAGGAGGTGCGGGCCTGGACGATCCACGCCGGCGACACCGCGCCGGTGGCGGCGGGCGTCATCCACAGCGACTTCGAGCGCGGCTTCATCAAGGCCGAGACCGTCGGCTACGACGACCTCGTCAAGTGCGGCAGCGTCGCGGCGGCGCGCGAGAAGGGCCTCTACCGCATCGAGGGCAAGGAGTACGTCGTGCAGGACGGCGACGTGCTGATGTTCCGCTTCAACGTGTGAGCGGTCTGCGAGCGCAGCCCACCGTGGCGAACGAACAACCCAACAACCCCCTGCACGGCGTCACGCTGGCGGCGATCCTGGAGTTCCTGGTCGACCGCCTGGGCTGGGACGAGATGGCGCGCGCCATCGACATCCGCTGCTTCACCAACGAGCCGAGCATCACCTCGTCGCTGAAGTTCCTGCGCAAGGTGCCGTGGGCGCGCAGCAAGGTCGAAGAGCTCTACCTGCGCACCAAGAGCCGCCAGCGCTGATCACGAGCTGCGCAGCAGGAGACAGAATCAGTTCCAGCCCAGACCGCCGCAATCAGGCGGATTCTGGCCGCCGTCGACACTATCCGCCGACCACTCCCTCCGCCGCGTCCGACACCACGGCGCCGAACGCATTGCCCGCCGCCGGATCCAGCACGATGGCCTGGGTGTAGAAGTGCACGCCGAGCAGCGACTGCTGGTAGGGGATCGGCAGACTCCACAAGGCGCATCCGTTAGTGCCCGCCAGCAGGACGATGGCATCGAGCGACACGCTTGCGAAGCAGTTGGGCATGCCGATCGAAGCCAACGAGATCCCCGGAAGCGAGCTCCAGCCCATGACGAGCGCGGCGAAGCCAATGGGCAGGTTGTCGACTTGCACCGGCAGGGTCCTGCCGATCTGCGGCGTGTCGTGCGGGATCAGTCGACTTGCAGGCATCGAGCCGCCACAGCCGCTCGCGAACGTGATGTACGTGCTCTCGGCGCCGACCAGAGCGGTGTTGGTCTGGTGGTTCGCCGAGATCCGTAGGTACGAGGTGCCGGGTGCGAGCGGCGGCGTGTCGCTCTGATGCCAACCGTTGTAGCCCCAACCAACGACCTGCCCGTCCGACCGGCGCGCCATCATGCAGTTGTAGCCGCACGACACCTCGACATAGACGACGCCGGTCGGCAACGGCGGCACCGGCGGAGTCGAATGCCAACTCATGACCGTGCCATCCGACAACAGCCCGACCGCGTTGTGCGCACCAAGGGCAATGCGACGCAACCTCGTGCCAGGCGGCAATGCGGGTGGGTTCGCCAACGAGGGTGAGCCGATCAGCCCGGCGCCGACGAGCACGCCGTCGGAGCGCAGCAGCAGCGTGTTGCGGTCGGAGGCTGCGGCGTCGACGTACGTCGTGTTCGGCGGCAGCGGCGGGATGGTGCTCTGGCCCCAGGTGTTGGTGCCCCAACCAACCGCCGTGCCGTCGGATCGCATGGCGACGCCATGGTCGTTACCGGCCCGCGCGAGAACATAGGTCGTGCCAGCGGGCAGCGCGGGTGCGTTCCACTGCCCGCTCGAGTTGTCGCCCCAGAAGCGGAGCGTGCCGTCGGAACAGGTCGCCACCGAGAACGAGTAGCCGCTCGAGATACCTGTGAAGACCACGCCTGGGGGCGGGCTCGGCAGGTTGGTCAGGCCCCAGGCGGACCCACCCCATGTCTGCAGGTTGCCGTCGGAACGGAGCGCGACCTGATAGTACGCCCCGCAAGCGACATCGACGTACCTCTGCCCGGAAGGCAAGGCAGGGATACCACCTTGCATGTAGCTGTCGGCTCCCCAGCAGACGACTTCACCGTCCGACCGCAGAGCCACGGAATGCCAAGCTCCTCCCGCGAACGAAAGATATTGCGTACCGGCCGGCAATGCTGGGACGTTACATTGGCCCGAGTCATTGAATCCCCACGCCACCAACTGCCCATCCGACCTCGTCGCAAGGCAATGGTACATGCCGCAGGCAACCGACGTGTAGTGAACCCCGGCTGGGGGAGTCGGCACGTTGCACTGACCCTGGCTGTTGTCCCCCCAAGCCTCGAGCACGCCGTCGGAGCGCAGGCCGACGCTGAACCAGCCGCCGGCAGCGACCTGGGTCCAACTGAGCCCGGAAGGCAAGGATGGGAAGTTGAGTTGGCCGTCCGCGTTCCAACCCCAGGTCCTGACTGTACCATCGCTCACCAGTGCGATGGCGTGCACGCCACCGACCGCAACGGCCGAATAGGTCAAGCCACTCGCGAGACTCGGTACGGTGAGGGTGCCGTAGCCGGCCTCACCCCATGTGACGATGCTGCCATCTGACAGCAACGCCGCAGAGAACGACGCGCCTGCACCGATCGCGATACAAGTCAGCCCCGGTGGAATCACCGGTAGCGGGACCAGCGCAGTTGTGCCCACGTAATGCCCCCACTGGCGCAGTGAACCGTCGGATAGCAAGCCAACAGATTGGTAGCCGGCCGCGACATCCACGTAGTACACGCCCGCCGGCGGGGTCGGCACTGGGTCGTTCGCAGCGAACCCGCCGCGCACGAAGACGCGGCCGTCGGACCGGCGAACAATGGTCAGGAACCCGTGAGCGCTCACCTGAGCCGGGGGCAGCAAACGGACTTCCGTGTCGGAATTGCACTCGCCCCAACCTCGTACGGTGTTTGGCGCCTGGGCAACCGCACCGACCGCCAGGCATGCAGTCATGCTGACCACCCATGACAAGGAGGCGATGGCGTGATTGGACATTTTCACGGGTTCACTTCGAACACTGGCTGTCAGTTGTATCCGACCAACAGGGCCGGACTAGCCGCCCAGCCCAGGTTGGCGGGGGGACACATCGGCTGCAGCATCGCAGCGATGAACTGAATCGAGAATGTCTGCGAGCCTCCCGGCAAACCCCCGATCCATAGCGGTTCGCGCAGGGACCCACCTGTGGGTGGGTAGACAAGAACCACCGGAGAAGAGGCATTAGTCCACAACTCCACGCCCAGACCAAACGGCCAAGCTGGGTTCGGCGCAGTCTGAGGGAAACCTAGCCACAACACTCCCCCATAAGCAAGCGCCCCTGCTGGCGGGCGGTCGACAATCACCGAGACCACAGAGCCTGATGCCGGGTCACCCTCGAAGTCCACAAGCATGCGAAGAAGCGATCCGCCCGAGACCGCAAGAGCGCAGGCGGGTGTCGTTCCACCATCACCAGACGTCTTCGCCCATGGCTGATAGCATGCGCCCGTGCCATCAGTTCGACAGACGCCGTCAGGCAGCAGGTCCACGACCGATCGTATCGCGTCCATCTCCAGAGGAAATCCGTGACCAACCTGCGGAGGCCTAGACAGAGGGTTGCCAGAATCGTATGGGTATGTTACGGAACCTATGGTACTACCAACTACCGTGATGAGATTGCGCTCGTCGACCCCCACCCCACCCCCCCAAGGAAGCTCCCCTGGAATGAAAACAAACGGATGTACAATTCCGGTAACGAGTCCCGACCCCCGCGGCCCCGGGCGCTCGTCGCCAAGCGTTGCCGAGCCGATTGCGTAACTGCGTACCATCTGCAGGTAGTTGGTATGTGGAGTATCGACAAACAAGCTCGCGACCTCAATCTTGGGGGGTGACGATACCGATACCTTGGTCCATCCAACGACAGCAACGTGATCTGGATACTCGGACCAAGCGCTAACGCCAACCAGGCCAGCGTCGTAAGCGGAATTGAAGTAGCTAGCGTGCTTGAAACTCTGACTACTTAGGGACCAAGTTGCCACATAGCCTTGAGTGGCGCCAGACATGACGGGCTGAAATCCGCCTCCGACGAGGCTGGGCATATTGGCATCGTTGGTCGAGCCAACGATGAACAAGTAGTCGCCTTGCTTGATTATATCCCTGGCAACAGTCTGGCTACCATATGATCCGATCAACGTCGATAGCTCCAGTTCGAGAAGCCCCGTCGGGGTCAACGTCTGGGAGGCGTCAAAGATCAGGAGGGTGCCGAATGTTGACGGGCCCGGCCCTGCGAGACACAGCGGGTTGGTCGCGTCCATGAAGTAAGGACGCATAAGGGGAAATAGATACTGAGAATTCTGCATTGCTGATTGGTTAAGACTGCCAACCACTGCAAAGCGGGTAGCGTCCAATTCGGTGATACCGAAAAGACCCTCTTCGTAGCCCCCGCCGACAATCGAATGGAACGCTAGCGCCACGGAAGCAGGGCCGCCTCCATGATCCGCAGACAAGCGGCCGACGATCCCATCCCACTCACCAGGTATGCTAAGCGGATTGATGTTATTGTGAGAGCTCCCGCTCGCAACAGTTGCCCCTGTGCCGCAGGATGGCGGGACCGGGGGAGAGGCGAAGGGACGGGTGGGAGCCATGGTGGTCACGGCCGCAGAATACGCACTCTGAACGTCGCCGTTGGTCGACACGCCACAATACGTAACGATATCCCGGCCAGTCTCCAAGTCCCATCGCACGCTTAGGTCTGTGATAGAGGTCGCGGCACTATCACTTTTCCCGTAGAACTCGTACGACCACAGCAAATCTAGTTGGCCATTGTATACGGCGACAAATCCCATCGCGGGAACGGAAGGACTCCAGAATGACGGTGTGGCCGCATTTGGGACGCTCCGGTCGAATGTCTCGCCACAGATTGCGACGCGAGTGTCCAACGGGCTGGGGGCGAGACTCACCGATATCCCGCGAGCGAATGAGGAGTTGCCCTGACCTGAGCCGCCTGAGTAGCCATACCAAAATCGTTGGCCAACAACCACATCGTTGCGCGTCGACTGCAGCACAACGACTTGGCGCGATCCACCGCTGACTGGAGGAACCTGCGGATCGACCGGCCCAGGGCAAAGGTATGTGGAGAACGTGTCCGGATACGGTGACTGGGGGGCCGTATTGGACACGATCGTTGTACCAACCGAAAACGTCCATCCGTCACCGGGCGTCTTCACGTCAGCCCATACGTCCGAAACCGTTGTTCCGGTGCGCCAATCGTGGGTTGAGAAGGCCAAGCGCTGCGCAGTCACGCTGCTGGAAATAACAGCCACAATTGCGATCTTGGCCTCTTTGCCTACGGTGAGTGAGTGAGTGAGTGACATCGTGCTCGTGCGGCCTTGAGACATTGCCCTTCCTAGTGTAGTGCGTCAGATAGATGGGGAATTATTCGCGAGCGCTTTCCTGGCGCGCGTGACCTTGGCCAGGATGTCGCTGGCCTTGGCAGTCCAGATGAACGGCTTGGGGTCGAGGTTGTGCTGCTC
>JADZDL010000396.1 GCA_020851075.1 Planctomycetota bacterium
AACATGATCTACAACGTGCACCTGCTGATGGGCAAGATCTCGGAGCCGGGCAACAGCCCGTTCTCGCTCACCGGTCAGCCCTCGGCCTGCGGCACGGCGCGTGAAGTCGGCACGTTCGCGCATCGTCTGCCCGCCGACATGACGGTGGTCAATCCCGCGCATCGCGAGCTCTCCGAGAAGCTGTGGAACCTGCCGAGCGGCTTGCTGCCGGCCAACGTCGGGCTCCACGCCGTGGCGCAGGACCGCGCGTTGAAGGATGGTCGGCTCAACTTCTACTGGACCTTCTGCACCAACAACATGCAGGCCGGTCCGAACATGAGCCAGGAGCGCTATCCGGGCTTTCGCGATCCGCGCAACTTCGTCGTGGTGTCCGATGCCTATCCGACCGTCACTGCGATGGCGGCCGACCTGATTCTTCCCGCCGCGATGTGGGCGGAGAAGGAAGGCGCCTACGGCAATGCCGAGCGGCGCGGTCAGTTCTGGCGTCAGCAGGTGAAGGCGCCGGGCGAATCGCGCTCCGACATGTGGCACATCGTCGAGTTCTCGAAGCGCTTCAAGACCGACGAAGTGTGGCCGACGGAGATCCTCGACAAGAACCCGCAGTACAAGGGCAAGACGCTCTACGAAGTGCTGTTTGCCAATGCGCAGACCACGCGCTTCGGTCTGGACCAGCTGCAGGCCGGCTTCGACAACGACGAGTCGCGGCACTTCGGCTTCTACATCCAGAAGGGGCTGTTCGAGGAGTACGCCGCGTTCGGCCGCGGCAAGCAGCACGACCTCGCGCCGTTCGACACCTATCACAAGGCGCGCGGTCTGCGCTGGCCGGTGGTCGACGGCAAGGAGACGCTGTGGCGCTTCCGCGAAGGCTACGATCCCTACGTCAAGAAAGGCGAGGGCGTGCGCTTCTACGGCAACCCCGACGGCAAGGCGCGCATCTTCGCGCTGCCCTACGAACCTGCCGCCGAGAGCCCGGACCGGGACTATCCGTTCTGGCTGTCGACGGGCCGCGTGCTCGAGCACTGGCATTCGGGGTCCATGACACGCAGGGTGCCGGAGCTGCACAAGGCCGTACCGCATGCCGTCTGCTACATGCACCCCGACGATGCCGTGGCCCTGGGCGTGCGTCGTGGGTCAGAAATCGAAATCAGCTCGCGCCGCGGCAGCATGCGCACGCGTGTCGAGACCCGTGACCGCAACAAGCCACCACGCGGGCTGGTCTTCGTGCCCTGGTTCGACGCCAGCCAGCTCATCAACAAGGTGACGCTGGACGCGACCGATCCCATCTCGTTCCAGACCGACTTCAAGAAGTGCGCCGTGAAGATCGCCAAGGTCCAGGACGCGAAGCGGCCGTCATGAAACAGTCTCTCGTCGGCCTCGTCGTGTTCGGCCTCGTGGCGTTCGCTCAGGCGGCACCATTCGTCGACGCGATGCGCGGTCCGACACCGATCACGGCGACCACCGCGCCCCCGAGACTGGGCAACCAGGTGAACGACGACCACCGGCTCAAGCGCAACTACAGCCACCAGCCGCCTGTCATCCCGCACCGCATCGACGGCTACCAGGTCGACAAGAACTTCAACAAGTGTCTCGACTGCCACGCCCGGGAGAAGACCGCTTTCTCGCAGGCGAGTCCGGTCAGTGAAACCCATTACATGGACCGCAAAGGCGCAGTGCTTCGCCATATTTCAACGCGGCGCTACTTCTGCAAGCAGTGCCACGTGGCACAGGAAAACGTGCCCCTGCTGGTCGGCAACGGGTTTCGCGGTGACCCTGCAGACGCTGCCCCCGCCACCAAGAAGTAGAACGCGGGCAGGCTGCCGTGCTCAAGCGCATCAAGCACTATCTGGGCATCATCCGCCGGCCAAGCCTTCACTACAGCCTGGGCTTCCTGACCATCGGCGGCTTCATCGGTGGCATCGTCTTCTGGGGCGGGTTCAACACCGCCATGGAGGCCACGAACACCGAAGCCTTCTGCACCGGTTGCCACGAAATGCGCGACAACGTCCTTGCAGAGCTCAAGACGACCATCCACTACACCAACCGTTCCGGTGTGCGTGCCGTGTGTTCGGACTGTCACGTTCCGCACAACTGGACTTCCAAGATGGCGCGCAAGATGCAGGCGTCGAAGGAAGTGTGGGGCAAGGTGTTCGGCACCATCGACACCCAGGAGAAGTTTCGCGACATG
Organism: Planctomycetota bacterium; assembly: GCA_020851075.1. Lineage (GTDB taxonomy): Bacteria > Planctomycetota > UBA1135 > UBA1135 > UBA2386 > JADZDL01. The sequence goes on from JADZDL010000396.1 coordinate 2,186, forward strand.
CGCCTGGAGCTGGCACAGCACGAATGGGCGCGGCTGAAGGCCAACGACTCGTTGGAATGCCGAAACTGCCACCAGTACGCCTCGATGGACTTCACCCGGCAGAGCTTGCGCGCGCAAGACATGCACTCGATCTACCTTGCCAGCAAGGAGAAGACCTGCATCGACTGCCACAAGGGCATTGCGCACCGGTTGCCGCATATCCCTGCTGGCGAATCTCCGACCGACACGCCTGGGCAGGTTGTGCCGTTGCCGGCGCCAGTGGCTCCAGCGCTTGCGGCCAGCGCCGGTCGCCCCTGACCGGATGGCCTGCCCAGAGCGGGACGGTGATGCTGTTGTGGGCAGCGCACAGACGACCGTGAGCTCAAGGTCTCAGCCTCCAGGCTCACCCGCCAGCCCGCGCGTCTGGCGAACTTGCATGGTGCCGTCGTCGCGCGGCCACTTTCATGCTGCCTCATTCCGCATGCGAGCCGCCGCCCAAGGAGCACGAGGGAACCCCTCACAACCACGCTGGTGTCGACCCGGATAGCGACTTCGCGGCCGCGGCCTGCCGCCGA
>JADZDL010000397.1 GCA_020851075.1 Planctomycetota bacterium
ACGGTCAGAGTTGTCCGACACGACAGGCTGCGATGAGCTTCCTCGCATCGGCTGTCGTCGCGCCCCCAAAGCCCATGTCGGCCCCCGCCACGCCGCTGCGCGAACTGAAAGCGATGCGCATCGAGGCGCACGACGAGGCAGCGCCCGACGAGAAGACGAGCGTTTCGGTCAGTGGCCCCTTCGAGGCCTGTCGGTCATTGTCTATCGCGCCGAAGAAGCTGAGTGTTGGCGCCGATCGAATTCTGACCCACCGTGCCGACCGAATTTTGACCCGGGGCTGATGGTCGGTCGTTGAGCGACCGACTGTGGATAAGTGTACCTCGGGAAGACGCTGGTCGTCGCGGAATGAAGCGCGGGGCAAACCGCGCACGGGATTGATCCGTGGCAGCTTGCCCCGCGCAGGGCGTTGCTTCTCAGAGCGTTACATCGAGGGCTCTGGGTCGATCTTCTTGCGTGCCACTTCACGCTGCTTACCACGTCGCTTGGCTGCAGCTGTGCTGTGACTGAAGCGGTAGGACTCGTTGCCTGTCTCGACGATATGGCAGTGATGAGTCAGTCGATCGAGTAATGCCGTGGTCATCTTGGCGTCGATGAACACACTACTCCATTCCGCGAAGTCCAAGTTGGTCGTAATGATCACGCTCGTATGCTCGTAGAGCTTGCTGAGCAGATGGAACAGCAGGGCACCGCCCGCTTGGCTGAATGGCAAGTAGCCAAGCTCGTCGAGGATGACAGCGTCGACCCTCAGCAGACTAGCCCCGATCCGCCCGGCCTTGCCTTGAGCCTTCTCCGTCTCCAGCGCGTTGACCAGATCGACCGTCGAGTAGAACCGCACTCGCTTGCCGTGACCGGTGATGCCTGACATCGCGAGCGCCGTCGCAAGATGGGTCTTGCCCGTGCCTGTTCCGCCCAGAAGAACCACGTTGTGCGCCTGCTCGGTGAAGGCCATGTCGGCCAGTTGCATCACCAGCTTGCGCTCCACCGAGGCGGCCTCGAAGTCGAACCCCGCCAGATCGCGATGAATCGGGAACTTCGCGGCCGTGATCTGGTTGCGCACCGAGCGCATTGCTCGATCGGTCGCTTCCGCTTGTAGGAGGTGCTCGAGCAACCAACGCGAACTGTCCACGCCCGTGCCGTGGTCAGAGCCGACGAGTTCGGCCCACGCTTCGGCCATCCCGTACAGGCGTAGTGCTTTGAGTTCGGCGAGCAGATCACGCATGGCTCACCCCCGGCAGGTCGGCTTGTTCATCAGCGGCGGCGTCACGCAGTCGATCGTATCGCGCGGTGTCGGCCCTCGGCGGTGTGGCGGCCTTCAACGACGTCGTCACGCTCTGCGGTGTCGGTGTCTCTTTCAACCTCGCCAGCACGTTGAGGACGTGTTCAACGCTCACACGGCCGGACGGCGGTGCCGCCTCCAGCGCCAACGACACGCCCACTAGCACATCATCGAGCCCCAGCTTGGGCACCAGGGCGAGCACCTGCGCCATCACCCGGTCGCCGCCGCGCTCGCGTAGCAGTGCCTGGCGCAGTTGCTGCAGCGGTCCAGGCAAATCGGCGAACGGCGCCCCGTTGCGCAACGCCCCAGGCTTGCGCTCCAGCAACGGGATGTAGTGCTGCCAGTCGTAGCGCGTGCGACCTTCGTCAGACACGCGCGCATGATCGGCCACCACCGCGTTGGCCACCACCACCTTCACTCGGGTCGGGTACAGCCGCGTATCGACCCACTGCCCCGCATGCTCGCACGGCACCGAGTAACGGTTGCGGGCCACCGCCACCAGGCACGTACTGCTCACGCGTGCCTGGCGCGCCACGTAGCCGTCGAACGCGACCGGCATCGGCATCAAGTGCTCGCGCTCGTGCTCGAGCATCTCCGCTACGGTGAACGTCGAGTGCTCCGGGTGGCGCAGCTCCTGCCACAACTGTCGGCAGCGCTGACCGAGCCACGCGTTGAGTTCTTCCAGGCTTCCCCAGCGTCGCCGCGTCGCCTCCAGCCACACGCGCCGACGGCTGTCTTGAACGTTCTTCTCGACGATCCCCTTCTCCCAGCCCGAGGCGACGTTGCAGAAGTCCGCCTCGAACAGGTAGTGCGCGCACATCGCATGGAAGCGCTCGTTGATCACGCGCGCCTTGCCCCGACCGACCTTGTCGACCGCGGTCTTCATGTTGTCGTAGATCCCGCGACGCGCCACCCCAAGCGCGGTGAAGCTGCGGGTGTGCGCGTCGAAGAGCATCTCGTGACCCTGACTCGGAAACGCGCACAGCCAGAACGCGCGCGAGGCACACAGCTTCATGTGCGACAGCTGCAGCTTGCGGTACACCCCGCCGATCACCAGCCCTTCTTCGCTCCAGTCGAACTGGAACGCTTCGCCCCACTCGAAGCTCAGCGGCACGAACGCCGCGCTCCCCGCCTGCGCGTGGCTGGCTCGCCACTGGCGAATGAAGTCCGTCAGCCGCGAATAGCAGCCGTCGTAACCCTGGGCCTTGATCTCAGCGAAGAGTGCCAACGCCGTGCGCCGCTCGCGCTTCGGTCGCCGTGCATCGGCCTTCAGCGCCAGCACGATCGTCTCGTGGAAGGGTGAGAGCTTCGTCGTCCCCGACGCTCGCTCGTACTTCGGTTCCTGCGCGCCCTCCTTGCGCAGGTACTTGCGCACCGTGTTGCGCGACAGACTCGTCGCACGCGAGATCTCGTGCAACGACTTACGTTGGCGAAAATACATCCGCCGGATCTTGCCAATCATCGACATGGTGATCACCTCGGTTGGCCCCGCTGCAGCTGATGAAAAAAGCAGCAGGGTAGGCTGAACACCCGGGTCAATTTTGAATCGGCAAAACCCTCACAAGTGGGTCAATTTTCAGTCGGCGGCAACACTTTGCATTCCGCGGCCCGACGCCCGCGCTTGTGAAGGCGGTTCGCGACAAGGTCGCGTGCACACCATTTCATCCCGACGTGGGAATCTTGGTTATTGAGATAACGCAGCCCATCGAAAAAGACATAGTCGATGCTGGAACGATTGGGATTTCTCTGCACCGACGGGCAACGCCGATCGAGCAGCCAGCCACGCTCACTGCCTCAATACCCCATGTGCTTTCTGTCTAAGGACAGTCTCGCGGCCTGACGGAATCGGGGAATTCACGATGTCCGTTCTGAGCGATCTTTACCACGGCAAACTCGCTGACCTCCATCGTGCGATGGACCGGCTCGTATCGCTGTTGCGCGAGGTCGAAGGGAGAATCGAAGACAAAGCCCTGGTTCGCGCGCGTCTTTCCGACTACCGCGTCAAATCTCTGGAAAGCATCGAGCGAAAGGCCCTTAGACGACAATGGCGCGATGAGGATGCGCTAGCTGAATGCCCGGATCTGATTGGTGCACGAGTGATGTGCAACAACGTCGAGGACGTCTATAGGTTTGCCGAGTTGCTGCGCGAGCGCTTGCCTTGGGATTCGGCGTTTTCCATTCAGGACTACATCAAGGCACCTAACGAGCGTGGCTATCGTGCCTTGCACATCAATTTCATGCTCGACGCCGGTCACGGCTTGGCGCCCGACCGAGTGGCGTGCGAAGTCCAGATACGCACGCGGCTTCAAGATGCCTGGAGCGAACTGACCCACGGGGATATATACAAGCAGGGTCAGTTGCCCGACGACCTGCGCGAGCAGACGGTGCACCTTG
>JADZDL010000398.1 GCA_020851075.1 Planctomycetota bacterium
ACTGCACGTGGTCGTGATCTAGGGAGCGACTACCGCGCGCCGTACTGCTGCTGGTAGTACGCCTGGTACGCCCCGCTGCGCACCCGCTCCCACCACGGCTTGTTCGTCACATACCAATCGACCGTCTGGCGCAGACCACTCTCAAACGTGTGCCGCGGCGTCCAACCGAGCAGCGCGCGCGCTTTGCTCGAGTCCATCGCGTAGCGGCGATCGTGACCCGGGCGGTCCTTCACGTAGTGGATGAGGTCCTCACCCTTGCCGAGCAACCGCAGGATCTCCTTCACGACGAACAGGTTCTCGCGCTCCGCGTCGCCGCCGAAGTTGTAGACCTCGCCGGCCTTGCCGAGTTCCATCGCCTTGCGAATGCCCTCGCAGTGGTCGACGACGTGGATCCAGTCGCGCACGTTCTTGCCGTCCCCGTAGACCGGCAGCTTCTTGCCCTCGAGCGCGTTGGCGATCATGAGCGGGATCAGTTTCTCGGGAAACTGGAACGGCCCGTAGTTGTTCGAGCAGCGCGTGATCACGCAATCCATGTGGTGCGTGTGCACCGCGGCGCGCACGAGCAGGTCACTGCCGGCTTTGCTCGACGAGTACGGAGAGTTCGGCTGGATCGGCGTATCTTCCGTGAAGTAGCCCCACGCGCCGAGCGAACCATAGACCTCATCGGTGCTCACGTGCACAAAACGCTGCGCCTTGTAGATGCGGCTCTTGTCGAGCAGCACCTGGGTGCCCTGCACGTTGGTTCGTACGAATGCCGTGGCGTCGAGCACCGAACGATCGACGTGGCTCTCGGCCGCGAAGTGCACCACGATCTCGGGGCGATGGTCGGCAAACACCTTGTCCATCGCCATGGGGTCGGCGATGTCGCCGCGCACGAACGTGTAACGCTCGTGTTGGTCGACATCACTGAGGTTCTCGAGGTTGCCTGCATAGGTCAGGGCATCGAGGTTGATGATCTCGTGGTCGCTGCCAAGCAGCATCATGCGAACGAAGTTGGAGCCGATGAAACCAGCGCCACCGGTGATGAGGATCTTGCTCACAGCGATTCTTCTCGGAGATAACGGGCGACGGCGTCGCGGTAATGCGGAAAGTGTCGACCAAGCACCGCATCGAGGCGGCTCGTGTCGAGCACGGAATAGGCAGGGCGGGCCGCGGGACGCGCAAACTTCGCGGCGGTAGTCTCCCCCACGACGAGATGGCCAAGGCCAGCCTGGCGCAACACCTCGCACGCGAACTCGTGCCAGTTGCACTCCCCCTCGTTCGCAGCGTGGTAGATGCCACCCGGGGCGCGGCTCTCGCACAGATCCAGCATCGCGGCGGCGAGGTCCGGGGTATAGGTCGGGCGACCACGCTGGTCGGTGACGACACTGAGCGCATTGCCCGAACGCGCGCGATCGAGGATCGCCTTGGGGAAGTTCTTGCCGCCCGGCCCAAACACCCAGCTCGTGCGCAGCACGTAGAAGGCCGGGTGTTCGTGCCGCAGCACGGCGACTTCGCCCTGCCGTTTGCTGCGCCCATAGGCCGACAGCGGAGCCACCGGGGCATCGACCGTGTAGGGCGTCTTCGCCGCGCCGTCGAACACGAAGTCCGTGCTCACGTAGCAGAGCCCGCAGTCCGTGCCGAGGCAGGCTTCCGCGAGATAGGCCGTGCCGTGCCCGTTGATGCGATCCGCCTGCTGCGGATCGGCTTCACAACCATCGACGTTGGTCCAGGCGCCGCAGTGCAGCACGAAGCGCGGCCGATGCTCGTCGATGCAGCGCCGCACGGCGTCCTGGTCTTCGACGGCAAGTTGCTGGTGGCCGACACCGACGATGCTGCGCCCGCGGTCCGCTGCCGCTTGCAGCAGCGAACGCCCGAGCTGGCCATTGGCCCCGGTGACGAGATAGTCGAGCCTCTTCATGCAGTGCCTGCCGGTGACGAAGTCTGTGGATCAGAGATCCATGCGATTCGCGCCGTTCTCGCGAATCAACGTGGCCGAGCGGTAGAGGCTCTCGAACGTGCCGGCATCGGTCCACCAGCCCTTGAGCACATCGCAGGTCAGGTTGCCGCGGCGCAGGTACTCGTTGTTCACGTCGGTGATCTCGAGCTCGCCACGGTTGCTGGGCTTCAGCGTGCGGCAGATGTCGAAGACCGAAGGGTCGTACATGTAGATGCCGATCACCGCGAGGTTGGACTCGGGCGTCTTCGGCTTCTCGGTGATCTTCATCACCTTGCCTTCCTTCACGGTCGCGACACCAAAGCGCTCCGGATCGTGCACTTCCTTGAGCAGGATCTTCGCGCCGCCACCCTGCGCCTTGAAGTCGTCGACGGCCTTCTTGATGTTGCCCTCGATGATGTTGTCACCGAGCACGACGCAGATCTCTTCACCCTCGGCGAACGCTTCGGCGAGTTTCAGCGCATCGGCGATGCCACCTTCCCCTTCCTGGTAGGCGTAGCTGATGCGGCGCAGACCAAAGTCCGAACCATTGCGCAGCAACTGCAGGAAGTGCCCGGCCGAATTGCCACCCGTGACGATCAGGATGTCCGTGATGCCAGCGTTCACGAGACACTGGATCGGGTAGTATATCATCGGCTTGTTGAAGACCGGCAACAGATGCTTGTTGGTGATCTTCGTGAGCGGATAGAGGCGGCTACCGAGGCCACCGGCGAGTACGACACCTTTCATACGAGAGTGCTCCGACCGGATTCCCGGTACCAATCGAATGTCTTCTGCAAACCCTTGGCAAAACCTAGCTGCGGGGCAAACCCAAACAGTTCGCGCGCCCGCGTGACATCCGCCAAGGAATGCCGCACGTCCCCCGCCCGCGGCGGAGCCATCTGCGGCTCTGGAATCGTCTGTAGACCGAGACAACGCTGCGCAATGCGCCCGAGCTCTTGGTAGAGGTCCTGGATCGTCGTCGCTTGCCCGTAGGCGAGGTTCACCGTTTCGCAGCCAGGCGTGTTACCATCGAGGCAACGCAGCACACCGAGCACGACGTCCTCGACGTAGGTGAAGTCGCGCGACTGCAGGCCATCGCCATCAAAACGCGGCGACTTGCCGAGCAGCAGGGATCGGCAGAACGCGGCGACGACTCCCGAGTACGGGCTGTCCGCGGTCTGGCGCGGCCCAAACACGTTGAAGAAGCGCGTCACGACCACTTGCAGGCCATAGACGCGCGCAAACGTGCGGCAGTACAACTCGCCCGCAAACTTCGCGGCGGCATAAGGCGAAAGCGGATCTTCGCGCATGCCTTCCTGCTTGTGCAGCGCTTCCTGGTTGCCGTAGGCCGAGCTGCTGCCCGCATAGACCACACGCGATTTGGCGCGGCGAGCCGCATCGAGAACGGTCAACGTACCGGTGGCACAAGCCAGATGCGTCTCCAGCGGCGCCTCGACCGAACGCGCGACGGACGGCAGCGCCGCCAGATGCACGACCTTGCTACAGCCCTGCATGGCACGCTGCACGGTGTCCGCATCGACGATGGAGCCGAGCACGAAGTCGCGATCAGACACACCAGCCGCCGCGAGGTTCTCGCGCGAGCCCGTGCTCAGGTCATCGAGCACGCGCACGGAGCGGCCCTGGCGCAGCAGCTGTTCGCACACGTGCGAGCCGATGAACCCAGCACCCCCCGTCACCAGCACCCGTTCCGTCACAACACCCTGCCTTCTCGTTTCTCCTGCATGTACCACGCGCAGAACTTGTCGATGCCCTGCGCCAGTGGCGTACTCGAGCGATAGCCCAGCTCGCGCCCGGCGAGACTTACATCCGCATAGGTAATCGGCACATCACCCGGTTGATCTGGGAGCAGTTTGCGGCGGGCGGGACGGCCGAGGGCGCGCTCGAGGTGGCCGACGAGCTCGGCCAGCGACGTAGTCGCGGCGCCACCGAGGTTATAGATCGCGTACGGCTTCGGCTTATCCATGGCGGCCACGATGCCGGCCACGATGTCCTCGACGTAGGTGTAGTCGCGCCGCGTGCTGCCATCCCCGAAGAACGGCAACTCGGTGCCGTTCGTGATATGGCGCGCAAACTGGTGGATCGCCATCTCCGGTCGCTGGCGCGGGCCGTAGACCGTGAAAAACCGCAGGCACGTGACCGGGTTGCCGCGCAGGTGATGCCAGGCGTGCAGTTGGACTTCGCCCGACTTCTTCGTCGCGGCATACGGCGACACGGGCCGGTCGACGGGGTCACTCTCGGCAAACGGCACCTTCGTATTGCCACCGTAGACCGACGAGCTGCTGCCAAACACGAAGCGGACCTGGGGATTCTCGATCGCCTGCAGCAAGACCTGCGTGCCGAGCAGGTTCACATCCCAGTAGCGCACGGGCTCCTGGATCGACGGCCGCACGCCAGCGAGGGCGGCGAGGTGCACGACGACGTCGACGCCGGCGACCGCCGCGCGGCAGGCCTCGGCATCGCGCAGGTCGCCCAATAAGAACTCGAACCGGCTGGCCCCCCCGCAGCTACTAGCCACCGCGCGCAGCATCTCGAGGTTGCGCTGCTTCTTGGCGACGTCGTAGAAAGGGTCCAGGTTGTCCAGGACGCGCACGCAGAGCCCGTCCCGCAACAAGCGTTCGACGAGGTGGCTGCCGATGAAGCCAGCACCACCGGTGATCAGGACGGTTTGCATGGGGCGAAGAAGAGGGGCGAAAGTGGTACCGGATGACGCCCCGGGTGTCCATTCCGGCCCCGGTTTATGGGCGCCGTGGCATCGGTACCAGAGCGCCCCGCGGGCAAGGGCCGGCCAAGTGTGCGGCAATCCTCGTCGCCCCGTTCCGACGTGGGCATCCGCGGGCGATCTGCGTTACGCTGCCCCCTATGTCCAGGACCCCAACCCTCGCGCTCCTCTCGCTGTGGTTCGCGCTGGCCACGCCGGCGCTTGCCCAGACCCCGGCCACGCCGGCCCCGGTGCCCGCCGTCGACCCCGCGTTGCCCGGCCAGCTGAAAGAGCTGAAGGCGATGGTCGCCGAGCCCAAGATGGAGTCGGACTTCCGGGCCATCGGGCTCGTGCAGGTGCTGAAGAAGGACCTCGACCAGCGTAATCCGAAGGACAAGGAGAAGATCTGCAAAGCCCTCGGTGACGTATTCCGCACCGGCAAGGTGCGCTCCGCAGACAAAGACCAGCTCTACCTCGAAGTCGGCGATGCGCTGAGCAAGTTTGGCGAAGACGGCGCGAAGGAGCTCGCCAAGGTGCTCGGCGACGCGCGCATCAAGGACCAGATCACGCTGCGCAGCAAACTCATCCTGCACCTTGGCCTCACCCAGGACGAAAAGCAGGTCGAATGGCTCGCGGACGAAGCGACCCGTTCGCCGCACGATGAGATTCGCGCCGCCGCCGGCGAAGCGCTCGGCAACTACACCTCGCTCGATACCAAACCGCGCCGCGAAGTCGTGAAGCAGTTGATTCGCGAATGGGGCAGCCTGCACCAGAAGGCGACCACGATGACGAACAACGACCCGAATGCGCCGATCGACACCAACCCCGAAAACGCGCGCAAGACGCTGCGCGCGGTTGAAGGCAAGTGGAACGCAACCCTCGCCAAGTTGACCGGAGTCTCGCACTCGGCTTTCCCGGATTGGCAACGCTGGCTCAACAAGAACCCGAATTGGACCCCGCCCGCGCCGCCGAAGAAGCCGTGACCTTGGTCCCCCACCGGCCGCGGCGGCCCGCCCCGCGCCCCCACTTCGCCGCGGCCATCGCCGCTTGCCTGGGCCTGCTCGCGTCCCTGCCGGCCCAGGATCCGCCTGCCGTTGAGCCAGCGACCAAGCCTGCACTCGAACCGCCGACGGCGAACGCACTGCTGCAGCGGCTCGCCGCGCGCGACGTGACGATCGCCGAGGCGCAGCGCATCGCCGAACAACTGCAGCCACGCGCCTTGCCACTGCGCATGCAGTGTTTTGACGTCGTGCAGAAGAAGTATGCCGAACAGCTGCGGACCTTCAGCAAGCTGCGCGAACGCGTGCAGAAGCAGTTCGCGAAGGCGGTGCCAAAGGCCCAACAAGCGCGGCTCGGCCGCGGCGGTGCGGCCAAGGTCGAAGAGTTGCGCAGCAAGTCGCTCGCCATCACACGCGGCCCCGACCTCACGAAAGAGCGCATCCGCACCGAGCTGGACCCAATGCTCCAGCAATTGCGCGAACTCCTGTTGCCGACGCCCGAACAGGTCTGCGCCGAGGACAACTCGCTGCAGGAAGCCGTGCAGGCGCTGCGGCAACAACTCGACACCACGCGCGGCTGGTTCGACCTCTACCTCGGCACGATGCACGAGATCGACCAGGACCCGGTCGGCCGTCGCCACGTCGACGGCGTTCGCCAGGAAGCCGATCCGCCCACCACGTCGGTGATCGACGACGACCTCGAACTGCAGTGCCTCGCGGCCTTGCCGTTGGGCGCGCGCGACAGCAAGACCCTGCAAGCCAACGAGGCCCTGCGCGCGTCGATGGAGCCCGAGGAGTTCCTCGGCACGCTCGAACTCAACCGCATCCGCATCGCGCTCGGCCTGCCAACCCTGCGCATCGACGAGAAGCTCGGCGAGGCCGCACGCGACCACAGCCTCGACATGCGCACGAAGAACTTCTTCAGCCACACCTCGCCCGTCGAGGGCAAACACTCGTTTACGGACCGCGCGAGCCTGTTTGGCACCAGCGCCTCGGCCGAGAACATTGCTGCCGGGCAGGGCACGGGAGCCGGCGCCATCCGGGCATGGTGGTACAGCCCCGGCCACCACACGAACATGCTCGGCGGTCACTCGCGCACGGGCCTCGGCCGCAGCGAGTCGCTGTGGACCCAGATGTTCGGCGGTTGAGGCGTTCTGGGCCTTCCCGCCCGCTTGTGGCTGGCTCTACTGCCTGCAGCAGTTATCGTGCGCCATCCTCCGTCCATGCTTCGCCCACTCCTCGTCGTCGTTCTCGCCCTGCTCGCTGCCGCGTGTGGGGACTCGTCCAAACCCGACACGAAAGCGACTGCGAAGGCGCGCATCGCGGTGATCCCGAAGGGCACCACGCACGTGTTCTGGAAGGCCGTCGAGAAGGGTGCCAGAGCCGGCGGCGAAAGCACGGGCCTCGAAGTGGCCTGGAAGGGCCCGCTGCAGGAGAACGACCGCGCGCAGCAGATCCAGCTCGTGCAGCAGTTCCTCAGTGAGGGCATCGCGGGCCTCGCCCTGGCTCCCCTCGACCACACCGCCCTCGCCCCCGTGGTCGCGCAGGCAAGGCAGAAAGGCATTCCCGTGGTGATCTTCGATTCCAACCTCGACGGCACGCCCGGCGTGGACTTCGATTGTTTCGTCGCCACCGACAACGAGAAGAGCGGCGAACTGGCCGGCAAGCACCTAGCGGAACTGGTCGGCAAAGGCAAGGACGGCAAACAAGCGAAGGTCGTGCTGCTGCGCTACCAGGTCGGCTCGGCATCCACCGAAGCGCGCGAACTCGGTTTCCTCACCGCGGCCAAGGCGGCCGGCCTTCAAGTACTCGTCGACAACCGCTACGCGGGCGCGACGACCGGCGAAGCCAAGAGTGAGTCCCTCAAGCTCGCCGACCAACTGCGCGAGGCGGACGGCGTGTTCTGTTCCAACGAGTCGGCGACGGCGGGCATGTTGTTGGCACTCGAACAACTGCAACTGGCCGGCAAACTCCGGTTCGTCGGTTTCGACAGCAGCCCCCCGCTCGTAGCCGCCCTGAAGGCCGGCTCGATCGACGCACTCGTCGTGCAGGATCCGCGCAAGATGGGCGAGATCAGCGTGCAGAACCTCGCCGCGCGCCTCGCCGGCAAGACCGTGCCCCCCATCGTCGACACCGGCGCCGCCCTTGCCACCAAGGGCAACCTCAACGACCCCAACATCGCCCGCCTGCTCGAATGAGCCCGCCGGCCCACCAGCGGCCCCGGCTGCTCGTTCGCGCGGTGCAGAAGCGCTTTGGGCCCACGTTGGCACTCGCCGGCGTCGACCTCGAGGTGCGCGCTGGCGAAGTGCACGCGCTCGTCGGTGAAAACGGCGCCGGCAAGTCGACGCTGCTCAAGGTTCTCGCCGGCGTGCACACCGCGGACTCCGGCTCGATCGAACTCGACGGCGCC
>JADZDL010000399.1 GCA_020851075.1 Planctomycetota bacterium
CGGCGACCAGTGGGAGGAACTGCTGTGCGCAGGCACCGAGCTGAGTGACGAGGGCCGCAATGCCCTCGTCGCTCGCGCGAAGAACCTGGCGACACGCTGCTACCTGACAGCACAGTCCCTCCTCGAGACGATGCGGTCCCCCCGCACGCCCGCAGAACCGCAGCAGCGAGCGAGGGCCGCAGAGGAACTCCTCTACCGGTGCCCGAACTGCGGCTCTGGGGAGGTCGAGTTCTGCTTCCCCGTGTGGGTGGCCGCGAACGAGCTCGACAACCGCGAGCTGTGGGACCTCGATGCCGAGGCCTCGCCAGAGAAGGACAGCGACAAGGGCTGGTGCATCCAGTGCCAAACGCACGTCCTCGTCGGCGTAGGCCCCAAGGGGGCGCCCCGTGGACCCTGACAAGGCTCGCGCCCGCCTGCTCAAGCTCGCCGAGGTCATAGTCGATGCCGACGCGGAAGCGATGGAGTGGGAGACCCTCCTCGCGAACGCAACGGAAACGGCGGAGACCTTCGTCGGGCTCGATGAGTGGCTCCAGAAGGGCGGGTTCCTGCCTGCCGCATGGCGCGGCGGTGCACAGGGCCGAAACAGGAGCCCGATCCACGCCATCCATGGGCTCATGGACGGCGTCGAATGGAGCCCAGCCACTCTGGACGCAATCGCTGAAGTCCTTCGAGCCGCCGGCCTCCAGCTTCGCGGCCCCGACGACGAGGCGACTCCATGACCCCCTACCAGCTCACGCTGACCACCGAGGAAGTCGACACCATCGCCTTCGTCGGTAGCCGCTACGCGTGGTCGGACGCACTTCGCACTCTCGAGGCTGGCGACAACCAGCTGAGTGAGGCGGAGGCATGGGACATCGCCGAGGCGTTCGCAGCCGACACCGAGGGCGGCCATTCGCCGTTCCAGATGCTCGACCCGCGCAGCGACCTCGCCGGCAAGCTCACGAAGTTCTGGACATCCATCGTGTGAAGGCAACAGCGCTCATGACCCACTCCAATGCCAGCACGCTCCTCCGGGAGCTCACCAACAACACCGCCGCCAGCGCGGCGAGCCTCCATGAGGCCAGGGAACGTCCCGGCACGACCTGCGAAGTGGATGAAGAGACCTACTTCTACTACCTCGAGGTCCTGCCGCCGCAGTTCATGGACGCCAGGTGCTACTGTTTCGCAGAAGGCGCCGAGTCCTACGTGCTGTTCTGGCGCCGCGACGACCGCTACTTCGCGAGGCAACTCACGATGGCGGAAACCGAGGCGATCTCGAAACTGGCGGGCATCCCCCTACCGGGCGACTGGTAGCTGGGATGTCCCGCCCTGAGGTTACCCTTCGAAGGTTCGCATCGGCACGGACTCCCTACCTTCTTGCCTGGCTGCCTGCACTGCACATGCGCATCCTGCGCTTCTGAGCCCTCCGCGCCATCTGCAATCACTTCTCCGTGCGCCCCCAGCATGGCCGTGAATTAGAACAGCGCATTCACACCTGCTTGACAAACAACTCCAGGTAAGCCGTTGCAATGCGGTCGGCTCGCAAGCTTGAGTTCGCAAGTAGCCGCGCGCATTCGTTCACCAAGCTCTGCGCATCCAGTTGGCGCATGGCGAGGTCGGCTATCAACGCCCGCAGGTCAGCAACCAAACGACTGAGCTTTGGATACGTCAGCACACGCGAATCGCTACACTCGGCCGCGGCCTGAGCGGTGGCTCTGCTGGTCTGACTCACCGATGCAGCGACGTACGAGCGATTCGGATAGTTCTGCTTGAACCACTTCTCGGCCACCAGCAACTGCCCATGATCCTCCTTTGTAAAGGCGTTGTGCTCCTTCTTGCGGCTCTTCGCCTCAAATACGATCGCGTGCTCATTGGGTAAGAGCCAGAGAACATCAGGGCCGATTCCCTTGTCGTCGAATCGCTCAGCGTTGAGTCCTAGGGCCAGCCCCAGCTCCATGAGTGACTGCTCGAACTGATTTGCCGAGGCACTGTGGTTCAGCATGGACACTGCGGCGTCGTAGTCGCTGACATAGCCTCGTCGCATGCGATACTCGGCCATGCGCTCGACGATGGCCTGCTCCTGCTTGCCGGGCCCTCTTAACTGAACGTAAGGCCGCCTGCTCTTTGGCCGGACCAAGTTCCGATTGCACGCGTACGCCTCGCGCTGCAGATCCTCAGCCTTCTCGTGCTGCCCCCAGTGGTCAGCAATTCGTGCGGCCAGCTGCACGAGCCAGCCACGCGACTGATTGTCCAACTTGTGCTTGCCTCCAAGGAATTTCTCGACGCAACCGATCGCCTTCTCGTAGTAGCCATCGGACCACAGTCGAAGCACTTTCCTCTCAAGGCCCGCTTGCCCCAGTTGCTGTTCGTCCACGACCTCCCGGTCTAGTGCTTCCACCAACGTCTCCGCGTGGTAGCTCGTCCAAGCGCTGTCCCGCTTGAGACAGCGCGCCATTGTCTCGCTCAGTTCCTTGGTACTCTTCACCTCCCGACTGATCTCAATACCCATGTCGAGCTGCGCCCTGGTGGCAGCAGTCAGAAACCTGAAGTTCGCATCACGTGCCACCCATCCAGACAGGTCGGAGTCCAGCAGCATGACGACGCAGTGATCGCCAGATCCTCGAGCACCACGCCCAATACCCTGCTCTACGCGCTGTGCCAGCAACCGCGCCATAGAGTTGCCGCCGTAGAGAATCGCCGCCCGGAACATGTCGTAGGAAGAAGTGCCACGCGGCAGTACATGCATAACAAGAAAGCGACAAGAGTAACCCGGCAGGTCGATGCCATCGTAACGATTCGCGAACACGACCGGGCCGACCGACTCACCTGACTGCAGTCGTGCCACTTCCAAGTCGACTTGGTCCGGCCCCTCGGCAATTGTGGCCTTGCCCTTCCACTCCTGGGCTGCTTCGTTTGAGGGAACGAGGACGGCAACGCCCTTGGCCCTCCCGGCCACCCACGTCATGAGTTTTGCGGCGTCTTCGATCGCGTCGAATTTGAACGACATGAGCCCGGGCACCAGGATCATGCGCTCACTGATGCCAGCGACCGCGCGCGAGGTGAGCGCCGACGCAACGAGCTTCTCGTCGGCGTCGAATGTTCGGATGATCTCGCTGTCATCAGCGATCGTGGCAGACATGTAGACTCGCCGCTTCGCATCCGTGAACGTCGGCAGCATGTCTACGAACGGCAGCATGGGCGTGATGGTGAACGCCCTCCGGCTGACCAACAGGTGACACATCGGGAGACGGTCCCGAATGAGCGGCCACGAGAACTTATGCCGCTCCGTGTCCGCCGCCACGCAATCGCGCACAACCTGCAGGTTCTCACGCCAGGCCCAGTAGGGAACTTCCAGAATCCACGAGTCCTTCCCGCTGACGATGTCGTCGAACGTGCCGATCAGACCAGCTTCCTCGAACGACTTCCGAAACGTGCCAACGAGCATGTCATACTGCTCTTTGCCATTCGCTGATTCGATCTCCACCGTAAAGGCATCTCGAACGACCGAGAATGCAACGTGCGCATCGTCGAGCACGATTGTGCCGACCGCCTGCGGCTCCTGGCCACGCAATCCAAACTTGTTCCTAAACCCGTGAAACAACGCTGCATAGGGCGCGACCAGGATGGCCTTGCAGTTCAAGAA
>JADZDL010000400.1 GCA_020851075.1 Planctomycetota bacterium
GGGCGTAGCTGGTTCGAAATTCGCGGATCCTGCGACCCGCACGGCAGTTCTGCCCGCTGGCCGGCTACAGTCGGCACTCGCGCCCAGCCCCCCGCATGAAACGCCGCACCCTCGTCATCTTGTTGGTCCTGATCGGTGGACCTGCTGCCCTGATCACCTGGAAGACTCTGCAGCCGAAGCCGCCTGCCATGGTGCTGACCGCCAAGGTCGAAAAGGTGCCTGAGCTGCGTTCGATCGTCTCGGCGACCGGCGAGATCCGGGCGAAGGAATTTGTCGACATCCAGGCGGAGGTGTCGGGCCTCATCGTCGAGCTGCTCGTGCGCGAAGGTGATCCGGTGCAGAAGGGCGATGTGCTGTTGCGCCTCGACGACCTGCAGTTGAAAGCCGAGGAAGATGCCGCGCGCGCGCAGGTGGGTTCGGCCGAGGCCGATGCGAAGAACGCGGAGGTCGGTGTGGCCACGGCGATCGCAAACCTTGCGGCGGAGGAGACGGCGCTGGCCAACCTCAAGGTCGAGCTCGAGCAGGCGCGCACGACGAGTGATCGCGCGCAGGCGTCGTTTGTGCGCAAGAAGGAGCTGTTTGCCAAGGACCTCGTTGGCAGCGAGGAATACGAAGTGGCTGCCGCGGATGCCCGTATCAACTTGCAGCGGCTGGAGTGGAATGAAGCGCGCGTGAAGCAGGGCGCCGCCAACTTGAATGCGGTCGCCTCGCGCGTCGAAGCGGCGCGGGCCATGCACGATGGGTCCAAACGCCGCATCGATGCCGCCAACGCTACGTTGGCGCGCGCTTCGGACATGTTGAAGAAGACCGTGTTGCGGGCGCCACTGAGCGGTCTCATCACGAAACTCAATGTCGAGAAGGGCGAGCGCGCCGTGCCCGGTATCCAGAGCAATCCGATCGCCACGCTCATGACGATCGCCGACATGTCGGTCATCGAAGCGGAGATCCAGGTCGACGAGGCCGACATCGTAAACGTGACGCTGGGTGCGCCTGCCGAGGTCGAAGTCGATGCGCTGCGCGACGTGAAGATCGCGGGCGTCGTCACGGAGATCGGGCAGAGCCCGATCCAGACCTCGAGCTCGAGCAGTTCCAACGGCAGCCAGAACCAGGAGGGCAAGGACTTCAAGGTGGTCGTGCGGTTGACGACGCCGCCGGCCTCGCTGCGGCCGGGTTTTACGGCCACCGCCGATATCGTCACTGCGACGCGCAAGGACTGCCTCGTGATGCCGATGCAGGGGTTGACGGCGCGTGAAGTCGAAGTGGATGCCGAACTGCGCTACGTGCCGCCGCCCGAGCCCGTCGAAGGTTCGATCGTGCCGGTCGTGACCGCCTCGCAGCGGCAGAGTCTGAAGGAGCTCGAGGGCGTGTTCCTGTTGCGCGACGGGCGCGCGCACTTCCACCCGTTCCGCTACGGCATCTCGGGCGACATGGAC
Organism: Planctomycetota bacterium; assembly: GCA_020851075.1. Taxonomy (GTDB): domain Bacteria; phylum Planctomycetota; class UBA1135; order UBA1135; family UBA2386; genus JADZDL01. Next base: position 1,434 of record JADZDL010000400.1, read on the forward strand.
CTGGAGATCCTCGATGGCCTTGCCGAAGGTGACGAGGTCGTAATCGGCCCGTACCAGGTGCTGCGCACGCTGAAGGAGTGGGATCGCATCGCGGTGGATGACAAGCGGCAGGCCGAGGATGCCATGCGGCTGCGCCGCAAGCGCCGCTGAGCGCGGTTCTGTTCCTGTTCTCTCCTCCGAAGTCCCCGCCGCGATGACCACCGCCGCCATGTCGACCGCCGATTCCATGACCGACACTTCGGGCGAAGTGATTCGCGCGGAAGGGCTCACGCGTTCGTTCGCGATGGGCACCACGACCGTGCAGGCTCTGCGCGGTGTGGATCTCGTGATCCGACGCAATGAGTACGTTGCGATCATGGGGCCGTCGGGATCGGGCAAGTCGACGCTCATGAACCTGATCGGCTGCCTCGACACGCCGACCACGGGCCAATACTGGCTCAATGGCCAGCCCGTAGCGCAGCTCGAAGAGCACGAACTCGCGCGTATCCGCAACAAGGAGATCGGGTTCGTCTTCCAGACGTTCAACCTGCTGCCGCGCGCCTCGGCGCTGCGCAACGTCGAATTGCCGTTGATCTATGGCGCCGTGCCGCCCGCCGAACGCAAGCTGCGGGCTGCTGAAGCGCTGCAGCAGGTGGACCTCGCGGATCGTATGGACCACCGGCCCAACCAGCTGTCCGGTGGCCAACGGCAGCGCGTCAGCATTGCGCGCGCACTCGTGACGCGACCTGCTCTGCTGCTCGCCGACGAGCCGACCGGCAACCTCGACAGCAAGACGTCGGTCGAGATCATGGCCCTGTTCGACCGGCTGCATCGCGCGGGCAATACGATCGTCGTCGTCACGCACGAACGGGATATCGCCGAGCACGCCAACCGCATCGTCACGATCAGGGATGGCATGATCGCGAGTGACGAACGCTTCGTAAGGGCTGGGGCGCCGTGAATATCGTCGAATCGACGCGCCTCGCGGTTGAATCGATCTGGGCCAATCGGCTGCGGTCGTTCTTGACCCTGCTCGGAGTCATCATCGGCATCGCGTCGATCATTGCGACGGCCGCGGTCATCAACGGCCTCAATCTCTACGTCGCCGAGAAGCTGTCGAACCTCGGCAAGGGCGTGTTCACTGTGCAGCGGTTCGGCCTGATCACGAACCGCGAGCAGTTCCTGGAAGCCATCCGTCGCAACAAGCGGTTGCTGCCATCCGATGCGCGCGCGATCGCGGATCGCTGCGGTCTGGCTGACGTGGTGGCCTGGGAGACGCATGCGCAAAGTGATCTCAAACGCGGCGAACACGAGATCCTCGACACGGACATCGGTGGCATCACGCCGGCGATCCTTGAGATCGAGCCGTACGATGTGGATCAAGGCCGTTTGCTCAACCAGGGCGAAGAGGACCGTGCGGCGCCCGTTGCGTTCCTTGGTGCCGATGTCGCCGAACGGCTGTTTCCCGGCGTTGATCCGATAGGCAAGGAACTGCGCGTGCGCGGCCTCAACCTCGAGGTCATCGGCATTGCTGCAAAGAAGGGCTCCTTCCTCGGTTTCTCGCAGGACAACTACGTCAAGATCCCCTACAGCCTGCACCGCAAGCTGTTTGGCAGTCGCGGCTCAATCAACATCAGCGTCAAAGCGATGGACGATGCCAGCATGTCCGAGGCGATGGACGAAGTGCGAGCCGTGCTGCGCGCGCGCCATCACCTGCGACCGCGCGACGAAGATGACTTCCAGATGGTCACC
>JADZDL010000401.1 GCA_020851075.1 Planctomycetota bacterium
GCAGCGGTAGCGGTTCGACGTCGGTTTCGTGGCCGAGGCCGAGCAGTTCCCCCAATTCGGCGAGGTTTGCCGAACGGGCGTTTGCCAGCTCGATCGCTTCGGCTGCCGCGCGCGCCTGCGCGGCCCGTACCTTGGCCGCGATCGTCGGCCCCGCGAGGCCGGCGCGCAGGAATGCCTCGGCTTCGACCGGGATCTCCGGCGCGGTGAGCGGTGCCAGTGCCGCCTCGATCGCGAACGCCTCCGTGATCGCCGCGGTGACCCGCCAACGTGCGTTGGCCAGTTCTTGCGCCGCAGCTTCGGCTTCGGCTTTGGTCACCTCGAGGGCGCCGCCGCGCGGCCCAAAGCCGAGCAACGCGATCGGGTCGATCATCACGGCCAGCATCTCGGTGTCGCTGCGATACTCGGCCTCGAGTTCGATGGGCGTCGTGATGGCGCCCGCGGCGCGCGCGCGAGCGGCCAGCGCCTGCAGGGTCGCATTCTGGGCGAAGGCGCGTGGGACTGCCTGCGCAAACGAGAGCCGCCCACCTTCGCGCTGGCGGATCTCCAGGGCAATGGCGGTTGGGTCCGCAGGGGCAGCAAAGTAGGCAACGCAGCTGGTGAGCAGGAGCAGCGGGGTTGCGGCGACAACGCGTAGCATGAAGAACCTCGAAGCGCGGACGATCGGTGACGCACCGACCGCGGATCGGTCGGCTTGAAACGAACGTGGCCCGCGCGGCCCCAAACGGGGCGCGGCGGGCGTTGTGCGCCTACAGGCGCAGGTTCGTCGTCGCGATCAGCAGCGTCTTCGGATCCGGTCGCGGTGGGCCGGTGTCAAACGGCCACGTGCCTCCGGTCGCGCTGGCGTTCGCGGGCCACTCCGGTGCACTCGCGAGTTCGAGGCTGGCCAGCGGTGCGAAGCTGTGTTGCACCAGCTGCGGCAGCGGGCCGAGTTCGAGAGAAAGCGAGACACTGACCCGACAGTTGCCGCACGAGCTTGCGTGATTGTGGTCGGGGTTCGTTCCGTCCCCGCTGCTGGTGGCACTGCCGGCGAGCCCTTCCGCATGGCCCTCATGGCACGCTGCGGGCCCTTCCTCAGCGTCTACGTCACCTCCACAACAGCAGCCGCAGGCCTGGCCCGCAGCCGTTGCCGCGGCGCAACATTCGCCGCCACAGACCTCCATCGACCGTCGCGGCGCCAGGGCCACCACGAGCAGCATGGCCCAGATCACGATCTGGACTGGCAGGCGCAGCAGTGGGCGAAGGGAGGGCATCGGCGGGGTAGGGGGGACGCAGGGGTGTCTTCGGACGCCGCGGCGCGAACCTGGAGGGTCGTCCAGGTGGGCGGTGTTGTCAAGGGGTGATCGGGGGCCGGCGGGCCGTCGGGCCGAGCCTGTCCCATGCTCGCAACCATTGCTTTCGGGCCTCCGGTGTCACCGTCGGTGCGTAGCATCCGCCGCCAATGCCATCCCTTCGCACCCTCGCGTTCCTGTTTGCTGCGCAGGCCCTCTCGACGTTGCCCGCGCCGGCGCAAGTGCAGAGCCCGAAGCAGTTTCTCGGCCACGAAGTCGGCGCCGACTACGAGCTCTGCAACTACACGGACATGATCCGTTACTTCCGCGCGGCCGAGGCGCAATCGGATCGCATGCGGCTGGTCGACATCGGGCCCACGAGTTACGGGCAACGCATGACGATGGCGATCATCAGTTCGCCGCAGAACCTCGGCCGCATCGAGCGATTGCGCGCAATCTGTCAGCAGCTCAGCAAGGGGCGTGTCGATGCGGCAACTGCCGTGGCGATGGCCGAGGAGGGGCGCGCGCTCGTTTGGATCGATGCAGGGTTGCACGCGACCGAGGCGATCGCGGGCCAGAATATCCTCGAACTGGTCTGGCAGATGACGTCGCGCAGCGATGACGAGGTGCGACGTATTCTCGACGAAGTGGTGTTGCTGGTGTGCCCGGTCAATCCCGATGGGTTGGAGCTCGTTGCCAATGCCTATCGCGCGACGCGCAGCATGACGTTGCCGGTGCTCTATCAACGTTATATCGGCCACGACAACAATCGCGACTTCTACGCCTGCAACCAGCTCGAAGCGCAGAACATCAACCGGGTCGTCTACACGGATTGGTGCCCGCAGATCGTCTACAACCATCATCAGACAGCGCCTGCGGGCACGATCATCTTCACGCCGCCGTTCCGCGATCCGTTCAACTACTACACGGATCCCCTGGTGGTGCGCGGCATTGAAATCGTGAGTGCGCACATGAATCAGCGGTTTGCCGTCGAAGGCAAGCCCGGCGTGATTTCGCGCAGCGGTGCGCCTTACTCGGGTTGGTGGAATGGCGGCCTGCGTTCGACCAATTACTTTCACAATGTGATAGGTATTCTCACGGAGTCGTTCGGGCGGCCCGAGCCGACGCGGATCCGGCAGACGCTCGAACGTCGGCTGCCGTATGGCGACTATCCGGATCCTGTGCCGACGCAGATGTGGCACGCGCGGCAAACTGTGGAGTATCTGCAGACCGCGAACTTCGCGATCCTCGACTATGCCGCGCGGCATCGCCGCGAGCTGTTGTCCCAGATCGCCTTGATGGGGCGCCGGGCCATCGAACGAGGCAGCCAGGATCATTGGACGCCAACGCCCGTGATGCTCGAAGCCGCGAAGCGGCGCGAGGATCCGGATTCGATCTGGACCGATCCGGTGCTGCGCGATCCGCGCGCCTACGTGCTGCGCAGCGATCAACGGGATTGGAGTGCGGCGATGCGGTTCGCGCGCGCGCTCGTGCGTTGTGGCGTCGAGGTGCATCGGGCTACGGAAGCGTTCCCGCTCAACGGTGCGCAGATGCCGGCCGGTTCGTTCGTCGTGAAGGCAGATCAGGCATATCGCGCGCACGTGCTCGACATGTTTGAAGCGCAGTGGCATCCGGACGACATCAAGGATGGCAAGCCGGTGCCGCCTTATGACGCTGCCGGCTGGACGTTGGCCATGCAGATGGACGTGCAGGTCGAACGGTGTTTTGAGGCTCTCGATGGTCCGTTCGTGCGCGTGACCGATGCGGAGCAATTCACGCCCAGGCTGCTGGCGGCGCCCAATGCTGGCTGGCGCCTCGAAGCGCACGACAGCCACACGGTGATCGCCGTCAATCGCCTCCTGGCCGCTGGCTGCCGCGTCGAATGGTCCGCGCGCGGGTTCTATTGGGTGCCTCGCGACGAACGGGCGATGCAGGTCCTGCGCGATGCGGCGCAGCAACTCGGGGTGCTTGCCGAGGCGGTAGAACGCGAAACTCGCGAGGCGCGCGAAGTGGTGCTTGCGCCCCGGATCGGCCTGTTTGACGTGTTTGGCGGGCACATGCCAACCGGCTGGGACCAGTGGGTGCTGAAGGAGTTTGAGTTCCCCGCGCAGCAGGTGTTTGGCGATCGCATCGAGGCTGGTGAACTTCGTCGCGACTTTGATGTGCTCGTGTTCCACACCGGCTTACCCGGCACGCGCGACCTTGAGCGCGCCGCGCAGCGCCGCGACCCTCCGGACCTTGGCAAGCTTGCCGCGGCGTTGCCGCCGTTTGAGGACTGGAGCAATCTCGAGGCGCGTTCGACGGCGTTGACGGCGGCGAAGTCCCTACCGGCGCTGCGCGAGTTCGTCGAGCAGGGTGGCACGCTGATCGCGCTCGGCGGGGAATGCGAGAAGGTGATCCGCCACTTCGAACTGCCGATCAAGGTGGGAACGCACGTGCCGACTGCGGATGGCGAACGCAAGACGACGCGCGAGGAGTACTACGTGCCCGGTTCGTTGCTTGCGATCGAGGTCGACACCCGGCATACGATCGCGCGCGGCGTGTCTGCGGAAGTGGCCGCGATGGTCAACGCCGGTTCGCCGATCCTGGCGGTGACCGATCCGAACGCCCGCATCGACGTGGTCGCTCGTTATCGTGGCCAGGACACCCTGGTCAGTGGCTGGGCGATCGGGGAGGAGTTTCTGGTGGGCAAAGCCGCGGCGGTGTGTGCGCACGTAGGCAAGGGACGCGTGGTGCTATTTGGTGCCGATGTGACCTACCGCGGGCAACCGTTGGGCACGTTCAAGTTGCTGTTCCAGGCGCTGCTTTCCGCAGCGCGACCCTGACAGCGTTGGGGCAACTTCTCGCGCTGAGAATGCGCCCTGGCGTGTAGGGGTTCGGCGGTGCCAGATGGGAGGGGGCCGTGACACGGTGGGTTCGCGGCCACCGCGGCCCGCCAAGCATCCATTGCGCTATTACGTATTGCGAATTCAGCGCTTACGACTCCCCGGGATCGCTTGCGCGAGCTGTGGCGTGAGGCATCATTCTCGGCCCTGAATCACCCCTCGGTGATTCCGTCTGCTCGTTTCTTCCTTCCTTCTCGATTCCTTTCCCCATGCTGAAGCAACTCCTTGGCGGAGCAATTCTCGCCACGGCGCTGGCCCTGCCGGCGCAGTCTCCTCTCACCACTCTCTATGCCGGCGGCAACGGCCTCGGCGGCAACACGGCGGTCTACTTTGACCTGACCGTCAATGCACCGCTGACGATCAACCAGCTCGACGTCAA